>JBPCNU010000249.1:0-8762 GCA_051000975.1 Rubrobacter sp. | reverse complement strand
TACGCCTCAGGTTCGCCTCCATCTCCTTGCGAGCCTCGCGACCGTCGAGCCCCTTGCCGTAGGCGTAGCCGCCCCAGACGGCGTAGACCTCGGCGAGGTCGCGGTCGTCGCGCCAGTTGCGGGCGTCTATGAGCGGCAAGAGGCCCGCGCCGTACGCCCCCGGCTTGGAGCCGAAGATGCGCGTCGTGGCCTCGCGGTCGGTCGCGCCTTCGGAGGTCTCCTGTTCGGCGTGTTTCTTTACGAAGTTCATGTCGTGAGGTTCGTCGAGGGCGGCGACGGTTCGAAAGGCTTCGTCCATGAGGGAGATCAGGTTCGGGAAAGCGTCCCGGAAGAAGCCGCTGATCCTGACCGTAACGTCTATTCGTGGCCGTCCAAGCTCCTCCAGCGAAACGACCTCCAGCCCGGTTACACGCAGCGACTCCTCGTTCCAGACCGGTCGCACCCCGAGCAGGGCCAGCACCTCAGCGATGTCGTCGCCCTGCGTCCGCATCGCCGCCGTCCCCCAGACCACGATTCCTACCGTCTCCGGGTATCGGTCCTCCTCGTCGAGGTGTCGCGCAAGCAGGTTCTCAGCAAGGCTCCGCCCGACGGGCCACGCAAGCCGCGAAGGCAGCGCCTTCGGGTCTACAGAGTAGAAGTTCCTGCCGGTCGGCAGCACGTTGACGAGGCCGCGCGTGGGAGAGCCTGACGGCCCGGCGGGGACGTATCCCCCCGCGAGCCCGCCGAGGAGGTTCCCCATCTCATCCGGTGTCCGAAGAAGCCTCGGCACGACCTCCTCGGCGCAGAACCGGAGCGACGAGACCACTCCCGCGTCCACGAAACCGAGCGTCTCCCGGCAGACGGCTTCCGCAGACTCCGCGCTCCAGCCGCGTTCTTCGAGGGCGACGAGCAAAGCCTGCTGCGCCTCTTCCAGAAGGTCCAGAACGTCCGAGGCGGTCGCGGGAATCCCACCTCCGGGGAACCGCTCAACGAGCTTCGACGGGGCTTCGAGCCTCGCGCCGCCGTCGTCCGTCAGCCGCTTTTCGTCGAGGCCGTAGGCGTTCGCTACAGCGCGGCGCAGGCCGGGGACGTTACCCGCCCCGAGGCGGAGGATAGCAGCGGTGAGGTGTCGAAACGGTTCACCGGACGGGGCTTCGCCGAGAACGTGGAGGCCGCCCCGGATCGGGAGGTCTTTGATCTCACACAGATAACCGTCCACCTCGCCGATGAAGTCCCCGAACTCTTCCGGCTTCTCCTCGATGCCGAGGTCCTTGTCGAGGTCCGCGCTCCTCATGCACTCCCAGACCTGTTTCTCGATGGCCGGGAGCTTCGACGGGTCGAGCGTCTCGACCTGGTAGTACTCGTCGAGGAGCTGCTCTAAGCGGGCGAGGTCATCGTAGGTCTCGGCGCGGGTCATTGGTGGAATGAGATGGTCAACGACGGTCGCGTGCGCCCGACGCTTGGCCTGCGTACCCTCGCCGGGGTCGTTGACGACGAACGGGTAGAAGAACGGCACGTCCCGGATCGCGGCGTCCGGCGCGCACGAAGCCGACAGCCCGAGCGGCTTCCCCGGCAGCCATTCGAGCGTCCCGTGCTTCCCGAGGTGAACGACCGCGTCAGCCCCGAACTCTTCTATTAGCCACCAGTAAGCCGCCAGATAGTGGTGCGTCGGGGCGAGCTCCGGGTCGTGGTAGATGGCGATCGGGTTCTCCCCGAAACCCCTCGGCGGCTGGATGCCGACGAAAACGTTCCCGAAGCGCAATCCCGCCACGACGACCTCACCCCCGTCCAGATACAACTCGCCCGGCGGCTCGCCCCACCGCCGCTTGCCGCTGCTCTGCAGATCCTCTGGCAGCCGTGAGAACCACCCGGAGTAACGCTCGGGCTTAACCCTTCCGGTCGCCCCGCGAAGCTGATCTTCAGTCAGGAATTCCAGGTCGTGGCCCCCGGCAGCGATGAGCGAGTGGATGAGTTCGTCGCCGTCGTCGGGCGCGTCGTCCACCCGGTATCCGGCCCCGCGCAGGGCGTCGAGGAGGAGGATCGCGCTCCGGGGAGTGTCCAGCCCGACCGCGTTCCCGACCCGCGAGTGCTTCGTCGGGTAGTTCGAGAGCATGACGGCGACGCGCTTCTCCTCGTTCGGCGTCTTCCCGAGCCGGGCGAACCGGGCTGCAAGCCCGGCGACGCGGGCGGTCCGCTCCGGATCTGCGCGGTAGACCGTGAGCGGCGCGCCGATCGGAGATTCACCCGATACGTCCTCCTTGAACGAGAACGGGACGGAGATGATGCGCCCGTCGAACTCCGGTATCGCCACCTGCCACGCCGTATCGAGCGGCGAGAGCCCCGCACCGGAGTCGAGCCACGCCTCCCGCGTCGAGGTCGTGCAGATGCCCTGTATCACCGGGATGCCAAGCTTCGTAAAGGCCGGAACCTCCCACTCGAGCCAGCCCTCCGGCCCGCCGTGGCTCGCAGCGTCGGAGGCGTTCGACCCGCCGCTCGCGAGCACGGTCGTTACGAGGCAATTCGCTCGCCCGGCGAGCAGCTCTAGAGCCGGAACGGTGCCGTCCGGTCCGGCCCGCAGAGAATAGGCGAACACGGGCAGGGCGTTCGCCCCGGCGGCTTCGATCTCCCGCACGAGCGCGTCTATGAAATCCGTGTTACCCGCCATCCAGTGCGCCCGGTAGAAGACGACTCCGACGGTCGGTTTGGCCGGGTCGTGCAAGGTGAACAGCTCGTCCGCGCTTGCCCCGGCTTCGAGGCGCGGGTGGTAGACGCCCATCTCCGGCAGTTCCCCCGGTGGATCAAACCCGTATCCCTCCAGTAACAGCGTATCGGCGACGAAGCGCAGCAGGTTCTCCGTGTTGGCCACGCCGCCGTGCCTGAGGTACTCGAAAGCAGTGGCGACGACGCCCGCCGGAGCGGTAGAGGCGGCGGTCAACTCCGCGTCGGGTTCGGCCTCGCCGCCGAAGGCGAGGAGGGGTACACCGCGTCCCTCGCACTCGCGGCGCAGGAGGTCGAGGCCCTCGGGCCACGCCTTGCGACCGCCGAGCAGGCGCACCAGCACGACCCTGGCCCGGTCGAGGATTCCGGGCAGGTCCGTGCGCTCATCGTTCACGGCGACCGGGTTGGCGCACCGGACGGCGGGGAATTCGTCGGGCAGGGACTCGGTAGCCTTCGAGGTCGCGAGGATTTCGGTGTCGGCGGTCGTCAGGAAGAGGATATATCCGGTGTTCGTTTCGCTCATGTGACGCGCCTCCCGGCATCGGAGATATTCGTAGGCACTTCTCTCAAGGTAGCTCGCTCAAGGTAGTTCTCTTGCGGTCGTCTCGTCCCACACCCCGACGCTCCGAACCGGAGTTCGGTCGGGCCTGGTCTTGCTCTCGTGGGGATGCCCGCTGGATTGCAACGAAAGCTCGCCCGGTGCGGGCCTCCCTAAGTCCCATTCAGAGACCCCGGATGAGGATGGGGGATCTTCTATCTCCGGCAGGGAGAGCGGGGCGAAGCTTGTCCGGCTGCGGCCCTCGATGACGGCGAGGAGCGCGTCCCGGTCGAGGTTCTCGGCCACGAGGTCGGCGACCCGCTCGAAGCGGGCCTCCCGCGCCGAGGCGAACGATTCCGCTCCGGGCCTCCAGTCCAGACCCCGCGCCTCAGCCACAACCGCCAGAAACGCCCGTCGAAACCCGTCCGACTCCATAATGCCGTGCCAAGAAGTACCGAAGGTCGTCCCAGAGACGCAGCCCTCCTCGAAGTCGTCGCCTTCTACAAGCGGCTCGCCGCCGGATCTCCGGACCCTGCCGTGGCGGATCTCATACCCGGAAACCATAGCCCCACCACAGGTTCGCGAGACCCCGGACGGACGCGCCAGCACCTTCTCCCGCTCGAAGACGGTCGCGACCGGAAGGATGCCGAGGCCCGGTATCCGCCCGGCGTTGCTCTCCACACCGTCGACGATGCTCCCGCCGAGCATCTGATACCCGCCACAGAGGCCGAGCGTCGGCAAACCGCGCCGGGCGCGCTCCGTTACCGCTTCGTCCATCTCGCGGGACTTCATCCACTCGAGGTCTTCCACCGTCGCCTTCGTGCCGGGCAGGACGGCGAGGTCGGCGTGTAGCAGTTCCGTCGCGGAGCGGGTGAAGCGCACCTCCACGCCCGGCTCGTGGGAGAGTGCGTCGAGGTCGGTGAAGTTCGAGATGCGCGGAAACCTCGCCACTGCGACCGTCAGGATGTCCCGCCCGAGCGGCGACTTCGTCTCGCGCATCTTGTCTAGTGACATCGAGTCCTCACCGTCGAGTTCGAGGCCCGGCGTGAACGGGAGCGTCCCGAGGAACGGACGCCCGGTGAGTCGCGTGAGCGTTTCGAGGCCCGGCTCCAGCACCTTCGGGTCGCCCCGGAACTTGTTGACGACGAAGCCCTTTATCATCGTCCGGTCTTCTTCCGAGAGAAGGGCGAGCGTCCCGTAGAGCGAGGCGAAGAGGCCGCCCCGGTCTATATCCCCGACGAGGATGGTCGGTATGCCGTTCGGGACGTTCGCCGCTCTCGCGAGGCCGAGGTTCGCGAGATCGTTCTTCCTCAGGTTTATCTCCGCCGGGCTCCCCGCTCCCTCGCAGACGATGACCTCGTAGCGTTCACGCAGGCTCTCGAACGCCTCCAGCACGACGGGCATGAGGGCGCGCTTCGTCTCCTGGTAGCTCTTCGCCGTCGCGTCGGAGTGGACCTTACCCATCACGATGACCTGCGTCCGGTTTCTGGCCGAGGCCTTCAGCAGAACGGGGTTCATCGCGGCTTCGGGCTCTACGCGGGCGGCCTGAGCCTGCGCGGCCTGGGCGCGCCCGATCTCGGCCCCGTCGAGCGTGACGAAGGAGTTGAGGGCCATGTTCTGGGCCTTGAAAGGAGCGACTTTTACGCCCTCGCGGGCGAGCCAGCGGCACAGCCCGGCCACGACGACGCTCTTTCCGGCGTCCGAGTGAGTCCCGCAGACGAGGAGGGAACCGTTCAAATTGCAGTCCGTTCGCGCTTACCTGCGGCGCGTTCGCCAAGCAGGCCGAAGACGACACCCAGCCCGACCCAGAAGACGGTCTGCGTCCCGAACGACGACAGCCTGAACTCCCAGAGCAGCCCCGCCGGGAACTCACCGGGGTCGGGCGGAGCCGGAAGCGTCCCGAACGCCAGGAAGACCAGCGCCGCGCAACTCGCCACGACCAATATCTGACGCACCGGGGTGCTTATCCCACGCTCGCGAAGCTTCCGTGCCGCCAGCCAGCCGAGGACGATGACGGCGAGCGAGACACCGATAAGGGTGAAATACGAAGCCGTCCTTATGCCGATGGTCGCCGGGTCTCCGACGGCCGGCGGGTTCGCCGGGTACTTGATGAAGGGGATCAGGAACACAGCCAGAAACCCCGCGGCGGCGAACGTGAGGCTCTTCCCCCATTCGCTCGCCGCCGCAAGTCGGTCGCGGAAATAAGCGTAGGCGAGGCCGAATACCCCCCCCAAGGTCACCCCGAACAACCCGGTGGCGAAGAACAGCCCGGTCCTCTGCCCGGCGCGGCTGAAGAGTTCTTCTTCCCCGCCACCGGTCGAACCTGAGTGGTTTTCGGTAGAGGCGATTCTTTCCAGTTCTATGGCCCGATCTATCGTCGTTTCACCGAAGGCAAAGGCGAAGAGGCCCGCAAGGAGTCCGGCGAGCAGACCCGCGAGCATGCCCCGGCGCAGGAGCGTGGCTGTCATATGGTGATCCCCTCCCTAGTGGCAGGGAACGCCGAGGAGATGACGACCGTCGTGGGCGAATTCGTGCAGGTAGTCGGTTGCCCCGGCGAGCTGTCCTACATACGGTGCGAGCAGGGCGCCGCTCGAAGACAACACCAGAAAGAACAGAAGCAAGAGCAGTGCAGCCGCCAGCCAGCTCCAGGCGGGCATCTCGGCGCGGGACGAACCGCTCGGGCGAAGATAATTCTCTTCCATGATTCCTCCTTGTCGGGATCCTCGTCCCGGTCGGATATGTAGTGGGGGTCGTCCAGTATCCTGACTCCCGGCTCTACGCTCACCCTCCGCCTTCCCGCCCCGACTAGAGGACAGTGGCTGCTGATTCCTTGAGGGTTTGCTCCCCGGTTACAGTGGCGGGACCGTGCTGGACTTCGACCAGCTTCCTGACGCCGACACCCCGATTTCGTTTGCGATCTTAGAACAGCGTTGCGGGTCAGGTCAAACAGCCTTCCGAAAAACCGGTAGATACATCACTCCCTGTCGTCCTTGAAAGGCAAAACCTGAAACATTCATCAAGAGATTTCGCCGCTGGATTTCCTCAAAGGGAATTCTCGTAGCAATGAGAAGTCGAAACGAGAAATGTTCGTAAATTTGAACGTCCCCGAAAGATCTTAGCAGGGACGGTGGGACTCGAACCCACGCTGGATAGCGAGGGCGAATCTCCTCGGGTACTCGGCAATGTCTATTGGGCCTGACTAGAGCGTACGCTTTCGAACATACGACGGCGTGAGGTCATCCACCGCGTCATGGTTGATCATCTCAACCTCTTACGGCTGCGAGGGTTCGACTCGCCGGTCGGCGCACCTGGGTGCGGTGTGGCAGCCAGAACCCGTTCGCTGCTCCCGCCAGGACCGCCGAGCGGCGCCGTCTCCGGCAACGTTGGAGCGGCAGCACTGAGACGATCTAGCAAAGGTAGTAAGAAGGCCCGGGTCGCATTGCACGGCCCGGGTAGAGCAAATGAAAGCCTCGGAAAGTCCGAGGCGAACCCTACTCGACGATGACGTTCTCGCAGCTCGTGAGGCGCACGAAGTCCTCGAAGCTCTGTCGGCTCAGGTCGGCGTCGTCTACAGTTGCGATGTCGTTGCCGGTCCCGCAACTCAAGGAGTCGAACTGGCCGTCGGCTATGTCCACGCGGTCGTTGCCGGGGCCAGCGTTTATCTCATCCCGTCCCGGGCCACCGGAGACGCGGTCGCCGTCGGGCCCGGCCTCTATTATGTCGTTGCCGGCCTCACCGAAGATGCGGTCCTTGCCGTAGAAACCGTAGATGACATCGGCGTTGGCCCCGCCGAAGATGAGGTCCGCGCTGCGACCGCCGTCTATACGGTCGTTTCCGGCGAAGCCCCGGATCTTGTCCTCCCCCCTGGTTCCCCTGAGGTCGTCCGAGCCGCCGGTACCGTTTATCACCGCCGCTATAGCTACCCCGGAGGCGAGAAGTAGCACCGTCAGCGCCAGGGTCAGGGACGTGAAGATCGCAACTCGTTTCATTGCGTGTTTCCTTTCTCTTGCCTGTACTGAAATCCTCTAATAAACCTCGCTGAGCCTACCCGCCAGTCACCACTCCTTCGTTGACGGTCGATCCTACCGGGACCGGGCAGAGGAAGAGCACGGGGTTGTCCTCACTGAGCGTCGCGTCGTAGAGCATCGGCTCCGTGACCGTCGTGCCGGGGACCCCCGGAGCGTCCGTCCCGAAGGCCGGGACGAGGAACCTCTTGAGTAACTCTATTTCCGTGTTCTCGCGCTCCGGCTCTCTTATGGCACTCCCCCGGTTCTCCTGGGTGATGTTCTCTTCCGGCACGACGACGGCCTTCATCTCGCAGACGAGCGAGTCCTCCGTGACCTCGACTATGTTGTAGCCGTGCTGCTCGGAGTTGAAGTACTTGATGTGCGGGTTGTTGGCCGTGACCTGGGTGGTGAAGAGGTTGACCTCCGGACGCGGGGCGGCCCCGAAACCGAACTGGGCGATCTCGGAGAGGTTCGACGAGGTGATCGAAGGGGAGACAAGCTCTATCCCGACGGGTCGGTTGTCCCCGGAGCAGGAGATCTCATCGAAGTCCTCCTTCAGATACTCGGCGAAGTAGGAGTGGATGTCGCCGGTTATGGTGATGAAGTTCTTGACGCCGGGGTTCCCCCGACCGGGGAACGTACCGTCGTCCCGGAAAGTGCGCATAATGCGGTTCCTCTCGGCCTGGTAGCCGTCCCACCCGTCGAGGGTCGTGTAGACGCCCTCGGGCGCGCCGACCGAACTTGCTGCAGGGAAGTCCTCTATGCCGGGGAACAGCTCTTCGAGCGACGAGATAGTGCCGGGCGGCAGTTCCGCACCGAGCATGGAGTTTGCGACCTTGAGCTGCATCACGGTTACTTCGTTGCCCCATATTTTCCAAGTTCTGGGCGAGCGGGTTATTTTCTGCGTGAAGTAGTCGAGCTGCCGGGGACGGAGCCTGCCGTTCTCCCCGGGGGTCCCGTCGCCGAGCATCGTGCGACCCTCGGACTCCTCCGCCCCGCAGCCGGGCGTGAGGGAACGGTCCTGGGTGTCGTTGCCGCAGGGTGGGCCGTCGCGGTAGAGTCGCTCGTCGGTCATCACCAGCTCCATGAGTTTTCCGAAGGCGAAGGAGCGGTAAATGGCGATCTCGTTTATCGGGTCCTTCGCGGAGTTGTAGAAGACGCCGACCGGGTTGTACTGGAACCAGGCGAGGTTGGCGAATTCGCGCCGCCTCGGGTTGTCCTTGTTACCGTCCTGGTTGCCGCCCTGGTCGGGGGCGAAGGTCTGGTAGGCGTCGTTGGCGAACTCGTGGTCGTCCCAGATCATGATCATCGCAAAGTTCTCGTGGACGGCCTGCAGGTTCTCGTCCGTCTTGTAGAGCTTGTAGGTGAAGCGGTAGTCTTCCAGGGTCAGCTCTTCGTCGCCGTCGCCGCTTGGGAAACGGAACTGCCGCTCCTCCGGCCCGCCGCCCTGAAAGGAGCTGTCCTGTCCTTCGAGCGCGACGGTTTCGTAGGTGTAGTCCCCGAGATGTACGACGAAATCT
>JBPCNU010000248.1:0-6743 GCA_051000975.1 Rubrobacter sp. | reverse complement strand
GTTGTCCACCACGCCCGCTGCCCGGTGCTCGTGCTGCGCGGCGACGAGGGCTCCTGGCCGCCCGAGAGGATCGTCATCGGTGACGACGGCTCGGAAGCCTCAAAGGCCGCCGGGAACCTGGCGGCGGCCCTCTTCGGGAACCACGGCGCGCGGAGCCTCGTGATGCGGGCGTTTCCTCAGCTACCGGAGGGGGATGTCGAGGGACGCGAGTCCGACGCCCGGATGGCGGACGACGAGCCCAGGCACGAAGAGAATTCCCTCATGGAGCGGTCGAAGGAGCTCGGCGAGCGCTTCGGCTCACGCCCGACGATGAGGCTGGCGGTGGGGGACGCCTCGGGCTGCCTTCTGGAGGCCGCCGACGAAGACGCCCCAGAGCGAACCCTGCTGGTCGTGGGTAGCAGGGGTCTTGGTGCGGTCGGGCGTATGAGGCTCGGGAGCGTCTCGACCAAACTGCTGCATGCCGCAAGGGGACCGGTCCTGACGCGCCCACCTCTGCGCGACGAAGGGTGAGCGCGATTGGAAGATAGGCTTGAAAGGGATCGAAAGATGAGCGGTTTCCCAGAGAAGATATTGCTTGCAACTGACGGGCTGGTTAGCACGGGCGCAGCCGTGCGAGCGGCTGCGGACCTCGCTGAGAAGGGCGGGGCCGAGCTGCACGTGGTCCACGTCTGGACTATGGTGTCCTCTCCTCACGCCGGCAGCTTCATAAGGAGCGGACTCAAGGAGATCGGGCAGGATAGGCTCGATGAGCAGGTGAAATGGATAGAGGCTGCGGGAGGGGCCATCGCCGAAGCGAGCCTTATAGAGGGGCGGTCGGTCGAGGGGATCATCGCCCATGCGGAGGAGACCGGGGCGGGTCTCGTGGTCGTGGGCAGTAGGGGGATGGGGCGGCTCGGGCGTATGGTGATCGGCAGCGTCTCCACGGGACTCGTCCACCGCTCGCCTTGCCCAGTCCTGATCGTGCCCGAAGGCGAAGAGGTGTGGCCGCCGGAGCGTGTAATCGCGCACCGGCATCTCCTTGACGCGCCTCCTGGGTGCCGCTGGGCGAGAAACTCGCGAGATGCTGCTGGATCCTGAGCTGATGAGCCGGGTGGAGGCGGGCTTGCCCCTAATGCGCGAGCAGGTCAGTCTCCCCGATCGCTTCAACGCCCTGCTGGGACCACGCGGTTGGGCGACGTTCATGTCCTCGAACGTCGCCGTTGCCAGGGAGGCCGTGCTGCTGGCTGAGGCAGGCGACCTGGAAGACGCCGAAGACGTGCTCGTGCGCCACTTTGATGCAGAGACTTTACGCGAGGGCATCGAACGGCTGTGCGTGCAGCTACCCGAGTTCAGGGCACGCAGAACGCTACTGTTCGCGGCCATAGAAGACCACCGCGAGGGACGCTACCATGCATAAAGAAATGAGCGTGGACCCGACACGAGTACTCATAGCTGACGATCACCCATTTTTCAGGGAGGGGTTGCGCGTGCTTCTGGACGTCACGCTACCGATGCCTGGCCGGAATTCGCCCCGCTCGTCAGCGGTTGCGGACGGTTCCTCTTCCAGGGAGAGAGCGACCTGGGCGAGCACCAGTGGGAGCTCTTCCGCGGGGCCGCCACCTGTGGCGAGGAGAGGGTCGTGCTGATCGCCTTCGATTCGCCGCAACTCATCGTCGGGGTCGTGGAACGGGACTTCCGCGAGCTGAGGCGGCACGACCTCGTCTTCGGGCCGACCTACGACGGCGGCTACTACCTGATCGGGATGCGCGGCTTCGAGGACGTTCTCCGCGGGGCGGGCGGAGGATCGGAGTGAACCGGGACGACGCCGGTCTTCCGGCGGCCCCAGTGCCGGGACGCAAGGATTACGGGGAGCCTGCGATTTTTACGCCAGCCAACCTGTTGCGAGAAGCGAGGCGCCAAAAGGCGTTACCCGAGGGGACGATACCCCGGATCTGCGTGCTGGACCCGGACGGCGACATCGTCGAGCACCTACGCCGGACGGGAGGCGCCGAGGAGAACCCTTACTGGGCGTGCTACCACACCCGAATGTATGACTTCGTGCAGGACGGCGTGTCCTACGGCATCGTCGGCGGGGTGGTTGGCGCACCGTTTGCCGTGCTCGTGGCCGAGCAGATGTTCGCCTCCGGATGCGAGCTTTTGATCAGCGTCACCTCGGCCGGACAGATCTCGCCGGCCGGCCCACCGCCGTACTTCGTGCTGATCGAACGCGCCCTCAGGGACGAAGGCACGAGCTACCACTACAGGCCGCCCGACTCGCTGTACAGTGAGCTACGGCCGGAGCTCGGCGAGATGCTCCGCGACGTCTTCGACGACGGGGCGACCCCGCCGGTCGCCCGGGGTGCCGCGTGGACGACCGACGCGCCTTTCCGGGAGACTGCATCGGAGATCGAGTGCCACCGCTCGGCCGGCATCCTGGCGGTCGAGATGGAGGCTGCCGCTCTCTACGCCTTCGCGCAGGCGACAGGCAATCCGCTTGTCTGCTTTGCGCACGTTACAAACCAGATGGCGAGCATCGAGGGCGACTTCGAGAAAGGTGTTGCGAGTGGCAGCACCGACGCGCTCCGTGTGATCGGCGCCACCACAAGAAGCTGGATGGCCGGATCGGGGCGAACAACGCCGCTGGCGGACGGTGGCGACGAGTCTTCGGGATGCCCGAAGGAAGGGTAAGGGTTCGGCGTCCCGTGCGGTTCGTTGTAGTACCTCGGCAGCGAGTGGAGTGGAGCGTAGGCGCATGACGAGCGCAAGCCCCGCAGGGGGTCGCGGGCCCACGGACGGTATCTATCGGTCCTCACGGCTGGAGAGGAGCCTCCTCGTCGCGGCCATCGCGATAGCGAGGCATCGGCCTCGGTTAACTCTTCTTCACGCAGCTCTGGTAGAAGGTGCCACCCGACTTCGGCTGCGCACCGGACTTCGAGTCGCGCGGGCTGTGTACCTGGGTGGGCAAGGAGGTCCGCTACGCCGACGAGCCTCACACGCTTCTTCAGGCAGACATCGTGCCGGCGAAACCCGCCCCGATGGCGACGGCATCGACTTCCTCGGGCTTGACGTTGTTGACGTTGGGATTCGACACGCTCTCTCTCCTTTCTTGGATCGATCCTGCGAACTATGCAGCGGCCACGACAGTTAGCGGGCGGTGTACCCTCCGTCGATCACGAGTTCCGACCCGGTGACCCACTTGGCCTGATCCGACGCCAGGTAGACGGCGCCCCAAGCGATGTCGTCGGGCTCTCCCGTGAAACGGAGTGAAGATAGGCGACCGAGGTTCCTACACCATCTACACGTCCGCAGGACCTAAACGGCGATATGTCAGCGGCAAGACACGCGAAGATGTCCGCAAGAAACTCACGAAGGCGATGTCCGACCGGGATGGTGGCTTCGTCTTCGAGGCGGGGTCCGTCAGGGTCGGGGAGTATCTCGACCGGTGGCTTAGGGACTCTGTGCGAGGAACAGTCAGGCAAAGCACCTACGAGACCTATGGCCACATGGCCTCAAAGCACATAATCCCGGCACTGGGGGCCATCAAACTGCGGAGCCTTACTCCGATGCACGTCAGAGGCTTCTACCGCGAACGCTTGGACAACGAGGATAGGAAGTGCGCCCCGGCCACAGTGCGGAAGATGCATGTCGTCTTGCAGAAAGCTCTGGATCAAGCTGTGTCGGACGGCCTCCTACCACGCAATGCCGCGAAGGGAGTCAAGCTCCCGCAGAAGAAGAGGGGCAACATACAGCCGCTCACGAGGGAGCAGACGAAGATCCTCCTCGGTACTGTCTCCGGTGATCGTCTCGAAGCCCTCTATGTTTTGGCCGTCGCCACGGGACTCCGGCAAGGTGAGTTGCTCGCCCTCAAGTGGGAAGACGTAGAGCTTGAAGAAGCCGTCCTCCGCGTCCGCTCGACCCTTACCCGCTCAGGCGGCACGGTATCAATCGGGCAGCCGAAGACGGCCAGGAGCCGCCGCTCCGTCGGCCTCACAGAGCAAGGGGTGTCCGCTCTCCGGGTGCATCTCTCCCGCCAGATCAGAGAGATGGAAGAGATGGGTTCCCTCTACCAGCCAGGCGGCCTTGTCTTCGCCAACGAGATCGGAGGAATCATCAACCCGTCCAACCTCCGCAACCGCTCCCTCAAGCGTCTCCTCCAACGCGCCGGGCTGCCGAAGATACGTTTCCACGATCTCCGGCATACGTGCACCACGCTGCTGCTATCGAAGAACATCAATCCGAAGATAGTTTCCGAAATGCTAGGGCATTCGAGTATCGCCATCACTCTCGACACCTACTCCCACGTGCTGCCCAACATGCAGCAAAGCGCGGTGCAGGCTCTCGAAGAAGCTCTCAAGTAGGATTTTCGTCTGCGTTGCTGCACGGTTGCTGCACAGAAGCCCCAGATCGTCTCCGGGGCTTCGTCTTACTTCCTACGTTTCTCCTGCAAAACACGGTTTTTTTGATGGTGGGCCTGCCTGGACTCGAACCAGGGACCTCTTCCTTATCAGAGAAGCGCTCTAACCACCTGAGCTACAGGCCCAACGAGCGATTAATTTACACCAGCTATGCAAGGCTTACAAGTAGAGGCCGGGCGGAGAGGGTCAGAACAAATTGCAGGCTATCAGGGCGAGAAGTACAATCGGGCCATGATCTCGAACCCCGGAAACCCGGTCCCGGTGCTTTTCCGAAACATTGTCAAATTGCTGGTGTCTGAAAGCCCGAGACGCCAGGGAGCCGAGAGGAGCGCATTCCCCGTGAGCGCAGACGGTTTCACCCGTATGTCAATCTACGGCATCAACCTCGACCTGTTCTCATCATCCCCGATAGTCATCTTGAAGGTGGACGATGAGAACCGCTATCTTCCGATCTGGATCGGCCAGCAGGAGGCCCGGTCTATTTTGATGAAGATCCAGAACCAGACTTTTTCAAGACCCCTGACCCACGACCTCGCCGTAAGCCTCGTCTCCGAGCTAGGCGGCACTATGCAGAGCATCGCCGTAACGGAACTGAGAGACGCGACGTTCTTCGCCAAGATCACGCTCGCGATAAACGGTCGCTCGGTCGAGGTCGACGCCCGCCCCTCGGACGCCATCGCCCTGGCTGTTCGCTCCGGAGCCGAAATCTTCGCCGCCGACACCGTGATAGAAGAGGCCGCCGTCGAGTTCGAAGAGGCGATGGAGGACGCTCCCCAGGAAGAGGTCGTAGACAAGTTCAAGGACTGGATGAACCGGGTCTCCCCGGAGGATTTCAAGTAAGGAGTAAGTAGGAAAAAGAACCTGCTTCTGCCTGCTTTCCCATGTTTCTCCCTATTTGTTCGAGCCTTCGTTCTCTTCGGGCTTGCCGTAGCGTTCGGCGACGCGTCCGAGTCGGATGGTCACCAGAACGACCACGACCGTGATGAGGATGGCATAGGCAAACTTGGCGGCTTACGCGACCTTCGCCGAAGATAGTGGTGAAGAGCGACTGTATCGCGTCGTTCCAGGCGAGCGCAGCCACCAGCCCGAAAGCGGTGGTCATTAACTGGATGATCTTCTCCAAAACTTCTCTGCTCACGGTCTGCTTCCTCCTCGTCTCGAACGCCAGCCCCGATGCTACCCGACCGGGTCTATGAGATCCTCATCTTTGTTTCCTTTGTTTCCTTCGTTTCCTTCGTTTCCTTTGTTTCCTTCTTCGTTTCCCACTGACGTTGATTCCTTCGCTGGAACCCGGTACTCCGGGTAGCTTTCGAGGAGTTCCTCGACGGAGCCTACGCCGTAGCCGACCATGACTTCCAGGATTTCGCCGGTGTAGTATTGTCGAATCTTCGCCTCGCGCCGGGCGATGCGGCGGGCGTACTTCCACGGGGTCTCCCTAGCGTGCCGGTCCAACCGCTCAGTGTAGATGAAACGCCCGGTCTTCCGGTCGCGAACCATCAGAAGGTCCAAGTAACCCTCAACCCCCGGTTCCTTGAAGCATTCGAGAAATCTTCCCTGAGGTGCACGCTCACCCCGGAACTTCGAGCCTTGCGAGCCTCCCGAGAGCCCCTACTTCCTCCCAGGGCCAGCGTCCCTCCGTTTCCTCGACCGGGAACGTCGGCGCACTGGAGACCATCGTACCCAGTCCCCTCGAAAGAGTGCCGCCAGATGCGATCATGGCCCCCTCCTCCACCGCCGCAAGGCTGGCGCGGTGCACCACGTTCTCCCCGGCTGACTCGACGCCCCCGGATCGCCACGCCGAGAGCAGGCTCATCTCCCCGACCACCCCGCCGAGAGCGCGCCGCACAACGAAGAGCGAGAGCGCGGCCAGAGCGTCCGAGAAATTGAAAGCCACACCCGAAGCCGCTACGAAGTCCTGCACCTCCTCCGTCCCGGTAGGCGCGACGCAGAGGCTCTTCACCCCGCCGGAAGGGTCTTGCACGAAGTCGAAAGCCCCGGAAGCGATGCGGTGATCCACCCTTTCCCGGTGCAGCGAGAAGGCGACCCGGCCCATCTCCCCCGCGCCGACCGTGAGTCTGAAAGACAGCCCCCAGGGCTCGAGGCCAGCGCCTTCGAGCGCGTCCGAGTCGAGGACTTCCGCGATGGAATAGGGTGTGATCCCGGCAAAACGTTCGCCCCATTCACGCTCTCCGGCGAGCCGGGCGCGGCGCCCGGCTGCTTCCGGGTCTCCGGGGAGCGAGGGCAGGAAGGCGAGGTCTTCTTCCTCGATCACACCCTCCGAAGCCGCCACCCCCGCACCGGCCTCACACACCCGTCTGAGGGTCGCAGCGTCGAGCCTCGGAAGCCCGT
>JBPCNU010000247.1:0-8684 GCA_051000975.1 Rubrobacter sp. | reverse complement strand
GACGGGGAGGTTCGGGTTTTCGGGCGGTACGTCCGGCTCCTCGGGGTCCTGGACGCGGCATTCATCCGGTGAGCTCTGAGTTATCTCCCAGAACAAACCGGGCTTCCTCGGGCGCTTCGTCTCACCGTAGTAGCAGGCGCGGCTGAGGGTAAGGGTTTCGCGGGCGCGAGTCGCGGCGACGTAGAAGAGCCGCCCCTCCTCCTCGTCGGCCTCGCGCTTCAGAGCCTCCCTCAGCCCGGCTTCGTCGAAGGCTTCGTAGGCCGCGCTCGCCTCCGGGTCGGGGTCCGGTTTCAGCGGCGTCGGGATGCGGTGGGCGACCTTCAGGGGGGATTCTATTCGACGTCCGTTATCGTTCGGGAAGTGAGACGCGGAGAGAACGGGGATGAAGACGTGATCGAACTCGAGCCCCTTCGCCCGGTGGATAGTGGTCAGCACGACGGCGTCGCCCGAGACCTCCGGTGGCTCCGCGCTCTCGGACGAGCGGGAGTTCTCCGAGAACTCCACGTAGCGCAGGAACTCCCCGAGCCGCTCGACGGGTCCGAATTCGGACGCGACCTCCCGGAACGTGCCAATGAAGTGTTCGGCCAGACGCGCCTCGTTGCCCGGTGAAGACCGGACCTCCCGCCCCAGCCCCGTCACCTCGACCGCCCGCTCCACGAACTCCGCGAGCGTCTGCGAGGCGGAATACTCGCCTTCGAGCTCCGAGAGTACGCCCCGCAAGCGACCGAGCCGGGACTTCCCCCCGGCGGATATATCCGGGATGGAGTCGGGCTGGAGCATCGCCATCCACGGCCCGCCGGGGAACTCGAAGGCGGCCCGGAGGTCGCCATCGGAGAGGAGGTACGGGGGTCGGCTGAGGGTCTTCAGCAAGGCTTCCCCGGCGTGGCCCGGTTCGTGAACGAGGCGTAGGTGGTCGGTCAGGTAGCGAACCTCGGTCTGGGACAGGAGGTCGCCGCCGCGCACGACCTCGCACGGAATCTCGGCCCCGGAGAGAGAGGCGATAACGGGAGCGGCCTGTGACCACTTGCGGATCAGGACCGCGCACGTCGAGTAATCCCGGCCCTCCCCGACGAGTTCTTCGATCCTCTGCGCTATTCCATCCGACTCGTCCACGTCGGTCGCCCCGGCGAAGGCCTCTATCTCCCCCTCCGGCGCGTCGTCGCGCGGGGAGAGTATCTTCGGCGCGTCCGGGCTCCCGGCAGGATGGACTTTTCGGGCGATGTGGTTGGCGAGGGTGAGGATGCGCCTGGCAGAACGGAAGTTCTTCGTGAGCGAGTAATTTATGCGCTGCGGCCCGGCCTCCGTCCCGGACTTCGTCCTCGGCCCCGCCCACGCCTCGAAGTTCTGGATATTTCGGATGGCCGCGCCCTGGAAGTTAAAGATGCTCTGGAGGTCGTCCCCGATCACAACGACCTTCGATGAATCCCCGTCCGCGAGCAACTCCACGAGCCGCATCTGGGCCGGGTTCGTGTCCTGAAATTCGTCCACCACGACGAGGTCGTACCGTCCCCGATACCGCTTCCCGAGACCATCGTCCTCGAGCACCCGGACGGCCATCTCGACCATGTCCTGATACTGCAAAAGCCCCAGCCTGGCCCGGTTCCTCTCGAAGCGTTCGGCGAGCTTCACGAGATCCAACCTGGACTCGAAGACACGGCGCATCTCGTCTGTCGCCTGCGGGTCCTCGAGGTCCCGCTCCGTCCTGGCCCGGATCCCGACGAGGCTCACGAGCTCGTTACGGGCCTCGCCGAGAAGCTTCAGCGTATTCTCCGCCACGCCCGCCGGGTTCGACAGGTCGAGCCTTCGGAGTGAGAGGTCGTCGGAGGCGAGGTCGTCGAGGATCATCAGCCACGCCCGCGCCTGACGCAAGACGGGCGCGTCGGACGGGATGCCGAGGGCGACAGCGTTCTCCCTCGCAAGGTTGAAGGCGAGGCTGTGGAAGTTCGAGGCCGTCAGCTTCAGCGACGGCTCCCCGATGCGCGAGAGCAGACGCTCGCGCATCTCCTCGGCGGTCTTCACCGTGAACGTTATGGCGAGTATCCGCTCCGGCGCGACGCCCCCGTCCCCGTCCGAATAGTCCCGCACCTTCCGGGCCACGAACTCCGTCATCGTGTGCGTCTTCCCGCTCCCGGCCCCCGCGAGCACCCGCGCCGGCCCCGACTCCAACCGCACGACCTCCCGCTGCTCCGGCGTCAGCCGCCGCCCGGTGCCCGGTCCGTCGCGCCTCACGCCAGCCACGGCTCGGCCTCCCGGTGCGCGGGACAGACGGGCTTGAAGTCGCACCTGTCGCAGTTGGACTCTTCGCTCGGCCTTGGGGGATGTTCCTCGGCGAGTAGTTCTTCCATCAGGGCCCGCACCCTCTCCTCGAAGCCCTCACGCCAGCCCTCGGAGCCGCCGAGCGTCCTTACGGCGGGCTGCCTACTCCTTTTCTGGACCTCACGCACGAAACGCGCCTCCGCCCCGTCGGCCCCCGCGCCGAGCGTCCTGAGGGCGAGGCTCGGGTCGCCCTCGACGGTCTTCTGGCTCTGCGTCGCGCCCGTCGAGACCTTGAGGTGGACCCTCTCGCCACCGCGCTCCACGACCGGGCCGTGAGCGCCCGTGACCTTCCTCCCGCCGAACTGGAGACTCCATTCGCCGCCCGTCTCGACGAGATCCTGACGGACCTCCTTTGCCCACACCTCGCAGCCGGGACAGACGCGCTCGACCTCACGCCTCCAGTGTTCGCTGAAGGCCGGGCCGCCGAATGCATCGTCTTCTATCTGCCCTTCGACCGCCTCCCCGAGCGTATCGTGCCTCCCGGCGAGGAACTCCTCGAACCCGGTGAGGAAGGCCCGCCCGAACGCCCCCCGCCCGTAGACGGCTCCGGCGGGTTGGGAAACCGGGTTTCCGGCCACCGCGCGGCTGAGGCGACGCATGAAAGCCTGTCTCGGGCAGGTGATGATCGCGACCAGCTCCCGCTCCCGGAGGTCTCCGTCGCCCGGTGGTGGCCCGTCTCCCTTCGTCCCGGCGACGTGCCGCCACCACGGGGATTCATCGTCGTCCGGGCGCTCGTCCATCTCCGCAAGGGTGCGACAGGCGGCGAAGCGTTCCCCTTGCGAGAGCGATGCGTCACAGGCGATACGCCGCAGTTCCTCGACGGCCTCGTCGCGTGAGGCCCAGAACCTGCGGGCGCGCTCCTTCGATTCGAGGGCGGCGAGATGCGTTTCAAGTTCCGTCAGGAAAGGCGAGGTCTTCATCCCGTCTTCAGCCGTCTTCTCGACCCCGGTAAGGTAGAGATAGGTCCCGGCGCGGGTCAGGGCCACGTAGAAGAGACGGCGTTCCTCGCGGGTGTGGGCGATTTCGAGGTCGGCGGCGAGAGTCGGGCCGTCTCCGGCGAGCAGGCCCGTGTCCACGAAACGCACCCCCCGGCTCCGAACGGGGAACCGCTCGTCCGAGAGGCCGCTCACGAAGACCGCCTCGAACTCGAGCCCCTTCGAAGCGTGGACCGTCATCAGCCTCACCGCGCCCTCGACGGGTGGGGAGGACGGCGCCCACGTGTCAGAGTCTTCGTGGATCATGGTCCCGGCAGAGACGAACCCGGCGACGTTCGGCTCTCGGCTCGCCCCGGCGTAGGCGTTGGCGGCCCGGAGGAACGCGCCCGCGTCCGACAGAGCGCGGGCCGCGTGTGCGTCCTCGCGGTGGCGGGCGAAGAGCAGCCTCGTTCCGGGGAGGTTCTTCCAGAGAGAGTCGAGCTTCTTCAGGAAATCCGGCTCCTCGCGGGCCGCGTCAACGGCGGCGACGGTCGCGGTTGCGAGGGCGCGGTCCTCTTCCGAGAGGGCGACGGGGAAGTCTCCGGTCCGGATCATGCCGAAGACGCTCTGGCTGCTCAGGGCGGCGGTGGTGCGGAGCGCGTGCGCCCCATCGCTTGAGACCCCGGCGAGCGGCGAGACGAGGGCGCGGGAGGCGTCTTCCGGGGCGGGGTCGAGTTCCTCTGCGGGGCTTCCTTCCGGGTTATCCGACGCTTGCAGCAGGATCCTCATGCGCCCGGCTGAGGTCCGGGCCGGGGTACTCGAGAAGTCTACCGGGACGCCTCGGGAGCGCAGGGCCTCCACGAGCGGCTTCGAGTCGAGGAGGCTGCGGCGGAGGATGGCAATGTCCTCGAACGCGACGCCCCGGGAGCGAAGTTCGAGGATGCGGTTCGAGATCCACTCCCCCTCACCCCAGTCGCTCGACAGGATCTGCCGCACGACCGAGCCGGGCTTCTCCTCCGGGAGGTTCTGCGGGGCGCGTTCGCGGGCGATCTCATCCACCGAGAGCACGGCCCCGGCGAGCGTGACGATTGGCTGCGCCGAACGGTAGTTGGTCTGCAACTGAACGACCTTCGCGCCGGGGAAGTGCCGCTCGAACTCCCCGACGTTACCGGCCCTCGCGCCGCGAAAGCCGTAGATGCTCTGCGCGTCGTCCCCGACGCAGAAGACGCTGGGCAACTCGCCGGGCTTGAGGAGCGTGATCAAGTCAAGCTGGCTCCGGTTCGTGTCCTGGAACTCGTCCACGAGGACGTGTTCGTAGCGGTCCCGGAGCCGTTCGTGACCGCCCTTCAGCAACGAGATCGCCTGCTGCACGACCTGTTCGTAATCAACCTCGGAGTTCTCGTCGAGCCGCTGCGTGTACGCCTCCAGAACGTGTCCGGCCCGCACGAGATGCGGGAGCCGGTACTCCTCACCGAGCCGTTTCAACTCTTCGGGGCCGCACGAGTTCTCGCGGGCGCGGAGCATCAGATCGTAGACCTCGCGGACGGTCGCGTTACGTTCGAAGGCTTCGGGGGAGAGGTTCCAGTCGGCTGGGTCTTCCACCTTCAGGAGATCCTGCATGATCGCCCACTGGCTGGCCGTCGGGAGGATATCCGGCGGCAGCTTCAGCCCCAGCTCCCCATGATGCCGCCGCACCATCCTCAGCGCGAACGAATGGAAGGTCCGTACCTCGACGTTCGCCGCCGCGTCCGACCGCTTGTGGAGCCGCTTCTGCATCCCGTCGTCGGCGCGTCGGGAGAACGTCAGGGCGAGGATGCGGCCCGGCTCGACCTCGCGCTCCTCGATGAGGTGGACGATCCGGGAGACGATCACCCCCGTCTTCCCCGTCCCTGGCCCCGCCAGCACGAGCATCGGGCCGGCGGGATGCTCGACCGCACGACGCTGATCTCGGTTGAGTTCTATCTTCTCCCTGCTCATGCTCCCTCCTTTCGGTACGATTCGAGCAGGGACTTCGCCATTCGCCGCACTTCCTCCCGCAACTCTTCCGGCTCGATGACGACGGCCTCGCCGAGGTACTGCATAACGCGCCTCGCAGCCCACGCCGGGTCTGTGTAGTGGAGGGCGTAGTCCGTGGATCCGTCTTCGTGCCTTTCGATAAAGTCGAGTTCCGGGCGTTCCTCCATCCAGCGTGCGACGACCGGGGAGAAGCGTATGATGGCGTGTGTAGCGGCGTAGCCTCTGGGGTCTATATCGGCGAAGTCGGTCTTAAGATCTACGTCGTCGCGCTCCTCGAAGCGTCCTTCCGTCAGGCGGGCGGAGAGGATTCGCTCCAGGCGAAACAGGCGTCCGGCCTCGGCGAAACGGCAGTAGGCGTTCAGATACCAGACACCCTCGATGCTGCTCATCAAGAGCGGTTCGACGGCCCGGGTCTTTATTTCCCTCCCGGACGGGTACCGGATCTCGACCACGACCCTCCCCTTCCGACCCTGCTCTATCGCCGCAACTACGGGGATATCCTCGCTGGAAGTCTTCCCGACCTCGACCTCCGGCACGTTCGGGCTTGCGGAGCCTCGGATCTTGTTCCGAACGTTCTCCAGTATTCCGGGATCGGCGGCGCCGGCTACAAGGTCGAGCGCGAGAAGCGTGGCCCGAGTCTGCACCGGCGAGAGTCGGACCGGACGCTGGAAGCCCCGCTCGTAACCGCCTCCCAGGACTTTCTCCAGCCGGTCGTCCTCGGAGAGGATCACGCCGGAGATGGTCGTCATATCCCGGTCCTCCACGTCGGCGATGGCGACGAGTGCCTCTCGAATCTCTGCGACCGAACTCCCGAACTCTCGGGCAACCTCTTTTAACGCGACGCTCTTCCCCTGGGGCATCGAGGCGACGTAGTGCGCGAGCGTTACCTCGAGCGCGAGCGGCTCCGGCCTGACCCCGCTCACGGCCTCACCTCTGTATGCGACTCCAGTATTCGTTCTAGCCCTTCCTCCACCTTTCCTGCGAGCGAGTCCGGCTCAAGGACTTTCGCCTCCTCACCGAGCGAGAGTACCCACCCGGCGAGTTGCCGCTCACCCGAATAGCGAGTGTAAAGTACGAGACCGTCACCGTCCCGACCGCCGAGCGAGACGGCAAACCCGTACTTCTTCCGGGCCTCACCGAACGCCTCGTCCGAGACGCGGATGTGCGCCGAGCTCTCGACTTCGCCCAGTTGCCAGGGGGCGCGCGGCCCGAGGATGCGGCGCTCGAAGTTCTCGGGTACGGTGAAATCTCCCGAATCCCGCTTTGTAGCGAAGGTGACGCGACCTCGCACCCGTGAGAGCCGGAACTGGCGCACGGCCTCACGGTTCACGTCCCAGCCGGTTACGTACCAGACCCCTTCCAGCAAGGAGAGAGCGTAGGGTTCCAGTTCGCGGTCGGAGGTCTCGTTCGAGTTTATGGCGTAGTACTCGAAACCCACACGCTTCTTGCGGAGGATGGCCCGCTCCAGCACCCCGAGACGGGAGGAGACGCGCTCGTCGTCGCGGGTGGCGACGGCGGCGAAGGCGGCGGCTCGCTCGGGGGAATCGTCCTCGGAGGCGGCTCCGATCATGTTCGCAATCGCAAGCTTCAACGGCCCGAGATACGGAAAGTCGCGCCTGAGCGACCGGAGTGCACCCACCAGTACCGCCCGCTCGTCGGGGTTCAGCTCGACCTCGACCGCGGAGAACCCTTCGGAGGCCAGGCTGTAACACCGCCGGGAATCCCCCCCCGCACTGCGGCTCTCGACGGCGACCGTGATGGCGATATTTTCGAGCGCGTTTACGTCCCGCTCCAGTTGCTTTCTTAGCGCGTCGGCGGCGAGGTCGGAGTCTTCTTCGCCGGGCTTCAGGGAGGCGTCGTAGACATCGAGGTAGGCGGGGAGGTTGCGGCGGATCTCGGCCTCGTCCCGAGCCCTCCCGTCACTCGACAGCAGATAAGCTACCAGCGACAACTGACGCGCCGCCGCGACCTGACTTCGCTTGAGACCCATGTGTTCTCCTTGCTTGCTCATCCCCGACCGCGAACTCGGCCGCCTCCCGGAGGCCGCAGACATACGATGTATACACACTCCCCGGAATGTTAGCAAAACCGGGGGTTCGTTGGCAGCCCCTCCTACCCGACGAACGCGGCGGCGTGCAGCACCCGCTCCTCGTCTAGCAGAGCGTAGCCGGAGAGCCCGTCCCCCTCGAATCGGAAGTCTCGCCCCACCCCGACGGTGGCGTGTTCCTCTGAGTCTGCGCTCGCCAGCCGCCGGACGAACCCGCGTATGGAGTCATCCGGTTGAGTGTTTCCGGTCTCCGCAGCGTACTCCAGGGCTTCCAGCGCGTAGCCGGAGATGAGGCGTTCGGCGACCCTCGCGAAAACAAGCTCGTCGGGGAGGATTTCGAGCGCGACCGGCTCGCAGCCGATGGAGACTATCACGCCTCGCGCCTCGGCGGGGAGCCGTCTGGAGAGGCTATGAAAACCCTCCAGATCTTCCGCGAGGTAGAGCCGAGCGTCGTGGAGCGCGCTCGTCTCGGAGACGTGGCCATGGTGGTGGGATTTGCGGTCCACCTCGTCCCAGACCGCTCGCTGGTCGCTCCGGTGGCCGAGCCTTGCGCGGAGCGAGACGTGGACGGAGCGGGACTTCAGCCGCCGGAGGGCGAGATGCGAGGTCGAGGTAGAGCGCGAGAGCCGGGAGGCGCGGCTCCAGCGGCCTCTCTCGACGCAGGAGACGGGCAGAACGACGCTCGCTCCAGCTCCGACGAGAACGCTCGAGTTCACGGTGCGGTTCTGTTTCAGGCCGATGAGTTCCTCGCCTTCGAGGATCAGGACCGCCCTTCGCCCGCGATTAACGACCCGCAGCTCCGGAACACTTCCCGACTCGCCGATCTCCTCCACCAGAAGCGTCCCGGCCCGGAGCGCATCTTCAAGAGAGTCCAGTTCTCCCGGCGGATCTCCCTTGGATCCGCAGAGTGGATGAAGCGTCAACGCTCCTTGCGAAACCGCCCCCCCGAGCCGGAGTCCTTCGAGCGTTGCCGCGAGGGGATGGACTCGCTGATCTACGTACTTCATTACGATTCCTTTCGTTCGGGTTTCTAGCGGCGAGGGCGACCGTTGCCGGGACGGTTCATGCGGAGGTGTCCCGGCCTTCCGCCGGGCCAGTCTCCGCGCTGGAGAGAGGCTACGGCCTCGGGGGTCAGAGGATAGGTAAACCAGTTCTCCAGGCCGTCTTCGAGGTCTGGTTCGTTGGCGACCCCACCGGGTTCGTTCCGGCTGGCACGCGCCCTGAGCGCCGCGCGAGCGAGTTGGTGAAGGCTGCTCTTCAGGTAGTCTCGGGACGGTCTCGCGGCCTGAGCGACCTCGGACCGGACCCGGACGAGGTGGACTTCGGGGATATTCCCGAGCTCCGAGCGGATAACCTCTGCAGCGAAGATCACCCGCCAGTCTTCCAGCACG
>JBPCNU010000246.1:0-3920 GCA_051000975.1 Rubrobacter sp. | reverse complement strand
GTCCTGGCCCGGGCGTAGACGAACTCCTCGACCGAGAGGAACCGTCTCCTCTTCAGCTTCCCGGTTACGCCCATCGAGGCCGGACGGACCGTGTTCCTGTCGCCGACCGCGTCGTCCCCGTGCCAGTTTCCCCAGAGGTAGGAATCTATAGAACTCTCCCCGAATCCCTCGGTCGCCTCGATCATCTGCGACTGGAAGGACTCGCGGCGCATCTCGCCGTCGGTCACAACCCCGAGCCCCGCCTCCTCCTGCATCCTTATCGCGGCGTCCACCGCCCGGTCCTCGATGAGCTTGAACTCCGAAGCGCCGATCCCACCCGCAGAGTAACGCTCCCGGCCCGCAATGAGTTCCTGCGGCCTCAAGAGACTCCCGACGACATCGGCCCTGAGCACGGATTTTCCAGCATCCATCATGCTTTCTCCTTTCGACTCCCTCCGATTTTCTCATCCTGCTCCGAAACTTACCCCAACTCACGGCCGATTTCTCCTCTCGCCTGAGCCGTAGAACGGCCGTTCGATTGCCATGAGCCAGGCTCTCGAGCTCCGCCCTGCGACAGTAGATACCGATCTGCTTTATGCACCGATAAGAGAAACGTCTTGGAAATCGAGGATAACTCTTCGGCTTTGATCGCCCGCCCGGGGTCTGTCCCGCTGTGCAAGTGCTCAGGCACTGGAGGAGGCAGGCTGACCGCCGAGTTCATCCGCTCAGCGGGGGTATCATCGTCGCGATCCTATCCTGAGCTGTGGCCTCCTCGTACTCCCAGTTCGAGGACCTTAGCCTCACCGTGGCACGCTCATTGTAGATTCTCCTCAACCGTTACCTCCTTGCCGCTCTCCAGAAGGCTTACAGCCGTACAGGCATCCTGGCATCCCTGACTCCGTCTGTCTTTAGGGGTATGCTTCATCATGATCCCCTGCCCGTCCTGCTGTACGATGCATGGAAGGTGCGTTTCACGGGTAGAAGCCCGAAAAGATGGAAGAGAGGAGGCGCGTAAGCGGTGTCGAACCCCTACGCCCGGCACAACGAGCAGAGCAAGGCGAACTTCGATGACGTTTACAATCTGCCGGACCCGAGGGGTTACTTCGCGGGCCTCGGCGCTCTCGACTACCGGGCGCCCGAACACGGCCAGCGCGTCTTCCGGGCTCTGCTCGACGAGCTTCGAGGAGAAGACGACAGGGTCCCGAAGGTCCTCGACCTCTGCTGCTCCTACGGAGTGAACGCCGCGCTCCTCAGACACGACCTGACCCTCGACGACCTCTACGCTCGGTACACCTCCGACGAGCTCGCGGGCCTCTCACCCGAAGATCTGGCAGATGCCGACGCCGGGTTCTACGCGGGTCTCAGACGCGCCTGTGCCCCGTCCGTCGCCGGGATCGACGTCGCAAAGAACGCCGTTCTCTACGCTCGACGGGTCGGCCTTCTCTCTGCCGGGGCCGCCGAGAACCTGGAAGAGCACGAGCCGACGGAGGCGCTCCGCCGTGCGGTGAGCGGAGTGGACCTCATAACCGTCACCGGGGGCGTCGGCTACGTCTGGGAGCGCACCTTCGAACGAGTCCTCCGCTGCATCTCGGATGGCCAGACCGGTAGCGTTTCCGGCAATGCTCATGCCCCGTGGGTGGCCGCCTTCGCGGTGCGCTTCGTAGACTACACCCCCATCGCCAACGTTCTCGGACGTCGGGGTCTCGTTACCGAGAAGCTCTCCTTGCGCACCTTTCCTCAGCGTCGCTTCAAGGACGAGGAGGAGCACGAACATGTCCTCGGAGAGTTGGCCGCGGGGGGCATAGACCCGACTGGCAAAGAGGAGACGGGCTGGTATCACGCCGATCTCTACCTCTCCCGCCCGCCCGAGCAGGTCTCGGAGAGTCCGGCGGACACTCTGCTCGGCTCTTCCGGGGCGCTCGACTACTGAAAGAACGCCCTCCCGCATCTCCGGTCTCGGCGGCGTCGCAGTAGGATTCCAGTCTCGATCGAAAGCGCCGCGAGCGTCGGAGACGCGGAGGCGGTGGCGAACGTCGTACCCGAAGCGCTCAGCCCTTCGTTCTTTCTGAAATCCCCCCTCATACATGCTCTAAGCGGGCCGCGAAGACAGGGCCCGAAGATGCTCGGTGGCGTTCGCGTGAGCAGCCATCCGGGTATACAGGCACCAGCACTTACCAGAGACCGAACAGGGATTGAAGAGGGGTAGCTGTGACACGAGCCTGTGTTTTCGACGTAAACGAGACGTTGCTGGATCTGGGTGCGCTCGACCCGCATTTCGAGCGTCTCTTCGGGGACGCCTCTGCCCGTCAGGTCTGGTTCGGACAGTTTCTCCAGCTCTGGCTGACCGAGACGGTCACGGGCGTCTACCAGCCCTTTGGGGCGATCGGGGGTGCCGCCCTGAAGATGGTGGCTGAGGGCCGGGGCATCGAGGTCTCCGATGAGGAGGTGGGCGAGGTCCTCGGGGGCATGAAGGAGCTGCCGCCCCACCCGGAGGTCGAGGAGGGCCTCTCCCGCCTGCGCGACGCGGGCTTCAGGCTCGCGACGCTGACCAACTCGACGCAGGAAGTCGCGGAGGCCCAGATAGAGAACTCCGGCCTCGGTGACTACTTCGAGCAGACCCTCTCCGCCGACACGGTGGAGCGTCTGAAGCCGGCCCCGGAGCCGTACCGCATGGCGGCAGAGAAACTCGGGGTGGAAATCGGGGAGGTTCGTCTCGTCGCGGCCCACGGCTGGGATATCGCCGGGGCCCTGCGGGTCGGCTGCGCCGCCGCCTTCGTAGCCCGTCCGGGCAAGGCACTCTTCCCCACCGCCCCATCCCCGGACGTGGTCGGCGCGGACCTTCGTGAGGTCGCCAACCGTATCATCGCGGCAGAGAAGGGCTGATGGCCCGGAATCGAGGCTAGTCGAGGTAGACGGCGCAAACGGCTATGGTGGCGGGGTTGATTCGCCCGATATTGTTTCGACGTCCTGATCGGGGCGTTTCTATCAAGAGGGTTTCTATCAGGGCGTTTTCAGAGGAGGATCAGACCCATCGGCCCCTCTCCGGCGGGGAGCTGTTTCTCGACCTCGAGCGACTCCATCTCCACCACCGCGACCGTGTTCTACCCAGTCACGGCCACGTAGCCGTATTTCCTGTCCGGGCGGAACGAGACGTTGGCGTTGTTCCGCCCGACCTCCGGGCGCTTCACGAGCTTGCCGGTCTCGCCGTCGAGGACCGCCACGTAGTCCTTATCCCGACCGCCGAGGAGCGTCGTTCGGATGTTGGCGTCGAACGATACGAAAACTCCCCGTTCCGCGGCTAGCTCGATCAACCACTCGCCCACCCTCCGATAGGACCGGGGTGATGACCGTCAGGTGGAGTATCCGGG
This sequence comes from Rubrobacter sp., assembly GCA_051000975.1. Classification (GTDB taxonomy): domain Bacteria; phylum Actinomycetota; class Rubrobacteria; order Rubrobacterales; family Rubrobacteraceae; genus Rubrobacter. The sequence goes on along the minus strand of JBPCNU010000246.1, from coordinate 573 downwards.
CCGACATAAGATATTCGGCGTCGAGTTTGTCCACGCTCATACGGCTCGCTGCGGAGCCGGAGCGGTAGTAGTAGACACGGGTGTGACCGGCGGCGCGCCGCTCCTTGAAGTGGACCCCGGTCGGCGCGGTGGCGTCACGCCGCGCCGCAGACGTATCCACGCCCTCTCCCCTATGAAGGCGAGTATCTCCGACCCGAACTCGTCGTCTCCGAGGCGTCCTGCCGACGCGGAGCGGTGTTCGAGCCGGGCTAGGCCAACGGCGACGTTTAGTTCGGCCCCACCGACGCCCTTTGAGAAGCTGGACACATGCCTGAGGGCTCCGGCCTCCGCAGGGTCGAAGACGGTTCGCCGAGCGTGGCGACCTCTGGCCAGTCAGATCCGGCACTCGTGCCTCTCCCTATTAGCATAACGCGGCGGCGAGCCGATCTGGGCCCTCCAGACGCTCGCCGGATGCGCGACGGCGGCGTTCACGCTTCAGAGGTACACTCACCATTACGACGCTTCTGCAAAGCGTACCGCTACCGCGATGGGCGACATACTCTCCAACGACCCTTAGCCCACTCCACACGGGTT
>JBPCNU010000245.1:0-5007 GCA_051000975.1 Rubrobacter sp. | reverse complement strand
GGCGTTGAGTCTCTCCCAGGTTCCATCCAAGCGCCACTTTCTGAAGTAGTGGTAGACGGTCTTCCACGGAGGGAAGTCGTGGGGCAACAGCCGCCAGGCGCAGCCGCCGCGCAGAACGTAGAAGATCGCATCGAGGATTTCGCGTGGAGTGTGCAAGCGTGGTCGTCCCGTGGGTTTTGGTGTGGCGGGCAGATGGGTTTGGAGGCAGGACCATTCAGCGTCAGAGAGGTCGGTCTGGTATGCTTTTCTCATGCTCGGTATCCTACCGAGCAACCTTACCAAGCACCCTTTTCAGACGGTTTCTCAGGCATGAAGACCAGAGGAGGGGAGCCCTTCTCTAGCTCTTGCGGTAGCTGGGGGAGAGGACCTTCTTACGCAGCCGGATGGAGTCGGGTGTGATCTCCACGAGTTCATCGTCCCGGATGTATTCGAGCGCGTCCTCCAGGCTCATCTTGCGCGGCGGGGTGAGGTTCAGCGCGTCGTCCGCGCCTGCGCTGCGGACGTTCGTGAGCTTCTTGTTCTTGCAGACGTTGATGTTCAGGTCGCCCTCGCGGCTATTCTCCCCGACGACCATCCCGACGTAGACGTTGGTGGCGGGCTTTATGAAGAACTCGCCACGCTCCTGCAACTTCCAGATGGAGTAGGCAAAGGCGTTCCCAGCCTCGGAGACGACGAGGCTCCCGGTCTGGCGGGTCTTGAGGTCTCCGGCCCACAGCCCGTAGCCGTCGAAGACGTGGTTCATTATTCCCTCACCCTGCGTCATGGTTAGGAACTGCGTCCTGAAACCGAAGAGAGCGCGTGCCGGAATGCGGAACTCAACGCGGGTGCGTCCGTCCTGCGGCTCCATGTTCACGAGCTGCCCCCGGCGGCTCGTCAGAACTCCGATGACGGCGGAGGAGGACACGTCCGGAACGTCTATCACGAGGTGCTCGAACGGCTCGGACTTCTTGCCGTCGATGTCGCGGGTGATGACCTGCGGGGAGCCGACCTGCATCTCGTACCCCTCACGGCGCATCGTCTCCAGGAGGATCGAGAGGTGGAGTTCTCCCCGGCCCGAGATCTCGAACTCATCCGGACGAAGCTCCGTAACTTTCAGGGAGACGTTCGTCTCGATCTCGCGCATCAGACGATCCCGGAGCTGACGCGAGGTTACGAACTTCCCTTCCTTACCGGCGAACGGGCTGGTGTTCGGCTGCAGAACCATAGCGACCGTCGGCTCGTCTACGGTCAGGATGGGGAGGGCTTCGGGGTTCTCCAGGCTCGCGACCGTTTCCCCGATCTCAGCCTCGCCGAGGCCCGCGATGGCGACGATGTCTCCGGCCCCGACCTCTTCCATGTCGAGCCTCTCCATCCCGAGGTGGGTGAACGCCTGCGCCACCCGGAGGCGGCTCATCGTGCCGTCCTTGTGGATCATGTTCACCGATTCGCCCCGGCCGACCCGCCCGCGCTTGACCCGCCCGACCGCTATCCGCCCGAGGTACTCCGAGTAATCGAGCGTGGTGACGAGCATCTGAAACGGCGCGTCCTCCTCGCCTTCGGGCGCGGGGATGTTCTCCAGCACGGTCTCGAAGAGCTCGCGCAGGTCTTCTTTCGGCTCGCTCATGTCGGTGAAGGCCTTGCCCTCGCGGGCGACGGCGTACAGCACCGGGAAGTCGAGCTGCTCGTCGGACGCGCCAAGCTCCGCCATCAGATCGAAGGTCAGGTCAACGACCTCTTCGGGGCGGGCATCCTGACGGTCTATCTTGTTTATGACGACGATGGGCTTGAGGCCGAGCTCGATGGCTTTTCTGAGGACGAACCTCGTCTGAGGCATCGGACCCTCGGCGGCGTCTACGAGGAGGAGGCAGCCGTCCACCATACCGAGGACACGCTCGACCTCGCCACCGAAGTCGGCGTGGCCGGGGGTATCCACGATGTTGATCTTGACGCCCTCGAACTCGACCGCCGTGTTCTTAGCGAGGATCGTGATGCCGCGTTCGCGCTCCAGCACGTTCGAGTCCATCGCCCGGTCGGCCATCTGTTTGCCATGGCCGAGATCGAGGGTCGCCTTGAACAGAGCGTCCACGAGCGTCGTCTTGCCGTGGTCGATGTGGGCTATGATGGCGATGTTACGGTATTCCACAGGCTCTCCTCGGGGATGCGATGTTGGTGTCGCGGGATTTGATGGGCGGCGTCGGGCCGCTTCACGAAGTCTTGTCTTGCTCGGATCCTACGCCCCGAAGTTCACTATTCGGACGCAGATGCCAGATGATTCTACCGCACAGAACGAATACTGCGAGAACGCCTCAGAATGCCTCACAAACGCACTACTTTACCTGACCGATGCCGGGGAGACGCCGCCACTCGTCCGGGCCGATCGTTCCCACTATCCTGAAACCTTCATCGTCCAGAGGCTCGAAGACGACGGCCCCGCCCTCGGCCACCGATTCCCCCGTAACCTCTCTCAGCACCGATTCGTGCCCGACCAGAACGAGGTTCGTGCCTCGCTCCGGTCTGGTGGAGAGCAAACGCAGAAGGTTCGCCCCGTAGTCTTCGACCTGCGCGGCCCGGTTCTCCGGGACGTACTCGGGTGAGAGGAGGTCGGAGGACGTCCGGACCCTGGATCCTCCGAAAATGAGTTCGGCGGTCTGGCGAGTTCGGCAGTACGGGCTTGCGAGGGCTTCTCTGACCGGGATCTCCGCTTCCCGGAACGCCGCCCCGATCTCACGCGCCTGTTCGCGCCCTTCGGCGGTCAGGTTGCGCTGCCGCGAGCAGTCCGAGAGGTCGGATTTATCCCGGTCTGTCTCCTCTAAATCGGTCGCTGCGTGCCTCAGAAAGAGTACGTATCCGCCGCCGCGAAGCTCACCCGCGAGCGCGACGGTAGACGTCTCGGAACGTTCGGGCGTGGTCGTCGGTTTCATTACGGTCGTCTGTTTGCCGGACGGGCCGCAGGCCGCGCAGAGAAGCACGACGAGCGCGATGATGGCGGCTGACTCGACCGGGGTTCGCATGACAAACCAGATACTACATTGAAGGAGTCTGCATCGGAATGAGGGCCGCCATGGTTCGCTGTGATCCTCGCATACGAAAACCCGTGCGAGAAACCGGGAAACCCGACCAACCGTCTGGAAACCTGCTTACGTGGGTGTGAGGCACCTCGCTTACCCAACCTCCGGGAGCTGCGGTGGTTCCAATACCCTGATCCGAGTAAGAAGTCAGTGGCTGCGACCTCTTACTCGAAGTTTATCTCCCTCTCAGGTCGTCGAGGATCGAGCGTCCTATTCTGAGGAGGACGAAGATAGCGACCGGGACAAAGAGGAGCAGAATCACCGTTCTCAGGCGAGCCTCCGGGCTGAAATCCAGCACCCCGAAGAGGAGCAGGAAGACCCCGGCGGTGATCATGAACGTGGAGAAGACCCAGCTTCCGATCTCGAAGATCAGCCCGAGGCAACCGAAGTTTCTTGCATCTCGGGTGTTTTCGGGACCCTGCGCCGCTTGCTGCTCCGGCTCTGGATCGTTTCCAGGGTTCTGTTCTGGGTTATCGGAGTTCATTGGCTGACATAAGCATAGACCACGCAGCCGATTAAATCCGGCAACCCCCCGTTCTTCAGGTGATGTCCCTCGCCGTGAGCGGCGGAAACTCCGGCTTCCGTTTCTCTGCGAAGGCGGCGAGACCTTCCTCGTAGTCCGGCGAGGCGAGCGTGGTGCGTATCGCCGCCGTTTCGAACCGGAAACCCTGCTCGAAGCTCGTCTCCACCGCGATGTCCACCGCCGCCTTCGCGTGGGCCACCGAGAGCGGGCTGTTCTTCGCCACTTCTTCTGCGAGGTCGCCTGCAGACTCCATCAACTCGTCTGCCGCCACAACCGAGTTCAGTATCCCCCACGAAAGTGCCGTGTCCGCATTTATACGGCGGGCAGTGAGAACCATCTCCTTCGCCCGCGAAGGCCCGATGAGCCGCGGCAGCCGCTGCGTCCCGCCCGCGCCGAGGATGATGCCGAGCCCGACCTCCGGCAAGGCGAACGTCGCGTGGTCTACCGCAATACGAAAATCACAGGCCAGCGTCAGCTCGAAGCCGCCGCCCAGCGCAAGGCCGTTTATGGCCGCCACCGTCGGAACCTGCGATTTCGACAGCCGGTTCGTGAACTCGTTTATCGCCCGGTTGTGCGCCCACTTCTCCTCCGAAGACATCGCCTTGCGCTCTTTCAGGTCCACGCCCGAACAGAACGCCTTCTCCCCGGCCCCGGTCAGAATGATGGCCCGCGCCCCCGAGGATTCCGCTACATCCAGAGCCGCCCCGAACTCGGCGACCATCTGCCCGCCGATGGCGTTGTACTTCTCCGGTCGGTCGAGCTTTATAGTCGCCACCGAATCACCCACCGAGAAACCCAGATGCTCGAAACTTTCGGCCATATCCTCCACCTCTCTCGACGCTGTCTTCCTGAGCCTTCCAAAAAAGGCCCGAACGAATAAGTATAGTCATCACAAACATGTCTCCGACAGCGTATGACTGACCGGACAGTTGATTTTTTTTGAACGATCGGTTAGATTGCCGCACAGCATTTGTCATTGAGGAGTGACGGGGAGGTTTTACAGGGTCGTCGGTGAGTAGCTTGGGAATTTGAGTCGCGTTTTCGGGGTTCGGGGAAAGGGAGCGAGTGAGAAAGAAATCAATGCAAGGTTCTGTTCGTAGTCTCAGGACGGCGGTCGGGCTGGGGGTGTTCGCTGCGGTGGCCGGTCTGGTGGCCGGGTGCGGTGGTGAGAGCGGTGGCAGCGGTGGGTCTGGCGGTGGTGGATCGGAGGAGCCGATCAAGGTCGGGGTGCTGTTACCGCAGTCCGGAGTATACGCCGGGCTGGGCGAGGACATCACCGACGGCATGAACCTCTACTTCGACGAGAACCAGCAGCTCGGTGGTCGGGAGGTCGAGCTGGTCTTCGAGGACACCGAGGCGGACCCGCAGGTCGGGGTTCAGACGGCGCGGAGGTTGATCGAGAGCGAGCAGGTCGATGTGCTCGCCGGGACCGTATCA
>JBPCNU010000244.1:0-5670 GCA_051000975.1 Rubrobacter sp. | reverse complement strand
GACCGGGGGCACGGGGAGAGGTGCAGCCGGCGGAGGTCCGGGCGGAGGGATAAGGGGCGCAAGACTCGAGGCCCCCGGCGGGTTCGCGGGTGCTCTTCGCTGTCGTGGCAGCGGTCGGTCTGGCGGCGGTGGTGTGGTCGTTCGTGCTTCGGGTGCAGGCGGTGCAGGTCGTCAACGAGGACGCCTTCATCTCCTTCCGGTACGCCCGGAACCTGCTGGCGGGGGACGGGCTGGTCTTCAACCCCGGCGGCGAGCGGGTCGAGGGGATCACGAACCTCCTCTGGTCGCTCCTGCTGGCAGCGGTCTCCGACGCGGGGGGCGTGCCGCTCCTCCCGGAGGCCTCGGTGGTGGTCGGCATCCTCTGCGGCGCGCTCGTCCTGGTCGTGGCCCTTCTCTGGTGCTACGAAGAACTCTCCCGCACGATGGGGACCGGGACGCTCACGCTCGTGGCGGCGTTCCCGGCCCCGGTGCTGGTCATGATCGCTCCCGGTTTCGCCTTCTATTCCGGATCGGGCCTCGAAGTCGCGCTCTTCGCCCTGCTCCCGACGGTGGGCCTCTACGGGGTCTGTCGCGGTGGTTCCTCTATCTCCTCCGTCTCCTCCGCCGCCCTCGTCGCGCTCGGGAGCGTCTCCCTCGGCCTCGCCACCATGACCCGACCGGAGGGCCCCCTGGCGCTGGGGATCGCCGCGCTCGCCTCTTCGGGAATGGGCCACACGCTCGGGGGAAAGGTCTACCGGCTCCTCGCGACGGCGGTGCCGGGTGGTCTGGTGGTGCTGGCCTTCACAGGCTGGCGGCTGTACTACTACGGGTCCGTCCTGCCGAACACGGCGTATGCGAAAGCGGGGGGGATGGAGGTCGTGGAGCGGTGGGGGATACCGTACCTGCTCAACGCCGTTCAGGGGAACTGGTTCGTGATCGGCTACCTCCTGATCCTGGGCGACGCGATTCTGAGCCGGAGGTTCCGTGCGAGGAGCCTGGCCGTCCTTCTCATCACCCCGCTCTGGTGCGCCTACCTCGTCTACGCGGGCGGGGACTACATGCCGTTCCACCGGCTGCTCTTGCCCCTGATCCCGGCCATCTACATCCTCGCGGTGGCGGGCTTCGCGAGGATCTCATCCGGCCTGACTCAGAGCCTTTCGGTGCGGAGAAGGCTCGCGCTCGGAGCGGTCGTCGCGGCGGCCGTGATCCTCCCGCTCGCGGCCGAGATCCCCGAGCAGTACGAGAAGGAGAAGGCCCGGCAGGCGCACAACCTGAACGAGAACGAGGGCCGCCGCGAGGTCGCACGGTGGTTCCGGGAGAACGACCCGAACGCCGTCGTCGCCCGCAACGGGGTCGGCGTCCTCGGGTACTACTCGAACGTCGAAATAGTAGACATGCTCGGCCTGAACGACGAACACCTAGCTCACGAGGGCGACAAGCACCCGAGCGCCCTCCCCGGCCACCAGTCGAGCGACGCCCCCTACGTCCTCTCACGCGAACCGGAGTACATAATGGTCGCCGACCTCCGGCCCCGCTTCAGCTTCCCCGGCGACCGACAACTCGTAGAATCCCCGGAACTTCGGGAAAGGTACGACCTAGTTCGCATAAAACTGGACACGGGACGTGAGATCCAGGCCTTCCACCGAAGCGAAAACCGAACCGAAAACCGAGCCGGGAGTTGAACCGGAAGATTCGAGAGGCCGGAGTTCCGGGTAAGAGAGATGCATCGTGTTTCGCCAGACAGAGTGCGATCATGATCGGAAATCTAAGCGATAGAGAAGCGGAAGCAGGGGAGTGCAAAATGAACGAGCGGTTGTCCCGGAGTGAGACGGTATGAAGAGTGGTGGCGCGCGGATGCTCGCGGGTGCGCTCTCCGGGCTCGGGGGGACGGCGGCCCTCTCGGTGCTGAGGGATGCATCGCAGAGCGTGGGCCTCGTCTCCGAGACCGCCCCGCAGCAGGTGCTGGAGCGCGCAAAGGAACTCGGCTTTCTCGATGACCTCCCCGAGCGTGGCGAAGGCCTCGTCACCCTCGCGGCCCACTACGGCTACGGAACTTCCGCCGGGGCGGCCTTCGGGCTTCTGAGGCGGGAGACCGGCACTCTGACAGACGAGCTGGCGACCGGTGCCGCGCTCGGCGTTCTTGCTTGGGCGGCCGGCTGGGCGTTCTGGCTCCCGCTCACCGGGATACACTCCTCACCCTGGACGCAGAAAACCCCGAGGGTGCTGCTCCCCATCCTCGATCACGCCGCCTTCGGAGCGGCCTGGGGGTGTCTCTACTTCATCCTCCGCGAAAACGAAGAACCAGGCGACTAACTCGACGAGCCCGACACTCCACCTGTCTCCCAGGTCTCATACGGAACCGACCGGGCGCGAAACGCGTTTACTCTATTTGCTCCGTAACTCGACCGGGGGAAGGTTCGCGAGCGCCGGGAATCCGGCCTCTGAAAACCCTCAGCAAACCCTCAAAAACACCGGAGGATACACATTGAATTCCCTGTCAGACGACGTCAGGACCGTGATCCTCGACATAGACGGCACGCTCATGGACACGAATTATCTGCACGTCGAAGCCTGGGTGCAGGCCTTCGAAAAGGTCGGAAAACGACTGACCCGGGCGAAGGTTCACCGGGAGATCGGCAAAGGCTCGGACAAGCTCATCCCCGCATTTGTCGAGGGTAGCGACGACGAGTTAGAGCTGACCGGGCGCATCAACGACCTCCACGCCGAGTTCTACGCGAACGTACAGAAGAACGGCCATCCACTACCCGGAGCAAAGCGGCTCCTCGCGACCCTCTCAGAGGCCGGATACGCCGTCTGGCTCGCGACCAGCGCAGGTTCCGAGGAACTCGAACACACCCTCGAAGAACTGGCCGCCGACGGCAAGGTCTCCGGGATAGTCTCCTCCAGCGAGGCCGAGGGCTCGAAACCCGCCCCGGCCATCTTCGAACTGACGCTGAAGCGGGCCGGGGTCTCCGCCGACGAGGTCGTAGCCGTCGGGGATTCGATCTGGGACATCCAGGCCGCAAAGGCCACCGGAATCAAGACCATCGCCGTCCTCACGGGCGGAGCTTTCAGCCGGGCCGAACTCGAAGAGGAGGGGGCAATCGCCGTCTATCAAGACTGCGCCGAACTCCTCGACTCCGGCCTCTTCATCACCTCCGACGACTCCTGACACCACGAGAGACCACCTTCCAGAGACGAACTTGATGGATCAAACTATATTGATATAACTATCCGTATAACATATCAAAAATTATTGATTTAGAAGGGTTCCGGGCTGAGCGAGGAGGGTCGGAGGATGAAAAACAGGGTCAGGGAGCGGTATGCGGGTCTTGCGGTGTTTGGGGAAGAGAGGGCTGTCTTCCGGCGCGTCCCGGCGAGAGAGGCTTGAAAATGGAGCGATTCGTGGAGAGTAAGCTCGCACCGGCACCGGTTACCGAAGAGCAGGCAGACAGAATCGCCGAGTTCGGACAGGCTCTGTCGGACCCGATCCGCGTCAGGATGCTCTCCATGATGTCCGCCGGACGGGGATGCCGCTCGCTCCCGAAGGGCGTCGTGCCGGAGAGGGACAGGGGCGCCGGACTGTGCGTCTGTGAATTCGAGAGCTACTTCGGGATGGCGCAGTCGAAGGTCTCGTATCACATGAAGAAACTCAAGGACGCGGGTCTGATCCGGGAAGACAAACGCGGTCGCTGGAATTACTACTTCGTAGACGGTACGGCTCTCGGGCAGCTGATCAGCAGCGTGCACGACCTCAGGCCGGAATCGTGAGAGGCGAGGTTGCCCCACGAAGTTCCTGCCGTTCGTACCCGAAAACCGAACGGTCGGCAACGATCCCGAGACCAGACCAACCTTCGTCGAGCCGACGTAAAAGCGACGCTTCGTTATAGACCTGGAGGATATGTGACTGATTTTCCCGCGCTTTCGACCGAGTTCTCGAGTCCACCCACGCTGGAGAAGCTAACGGTACGGCGACCGTCGGCCCATCCGCCACGAATACTACTGCTCTATGGTTCGCTGCGGGGCAGATCGTACAGTCGGCTGCTGGTAGAGGAGGCCGACCGGCTGCTCAGGAGTTTCGGGGCCGAGACCCGCATCTACGATCCGCGCGGACTGCCTCAGCCGGATGACGCTGGCCCGGATCACCCCAAAGTAGCCGAACTGCGCGAGGCTTCGATCTGGTCGGAGGGACACGTCTGGTGCAGTCCCGAGCGACACGGCGCTGTTACGGGGATCTTCAAATCTCAGATAGACTGGCTTCCGCTGGAGAGTGGTGGTGTGCGTCCGACCCAGGGACGAACTCTGGCGGTCATGCAGGTCAACGCCGGGTCGCAATCGTTCAACACCGTGAACGCCCTGCGAGTTCTGGGTCGCTGGATGCGGATGATCGCGATCCCGAACCAGTCGTCGGTGGCGAAGGCTTACGAGGAGTTCGATGATGCCGGGCGCATGAAGCCGTCCGCCTACTACGATCGCCTGGTAGACGTGATGGAGGAACTCGTCAAGTTCACGCTCCTGACGCGAGACAGAGCTGATTACCTGGTAGACCGCTACAGCGAGCGAAAGTCCGAAGGGCGTTCACCTTACGGACAGACTCACCTCGCGGCGGCCCGAGACGGTTCGTAATCCCCTCGCGAGGAGCGAGCCGGAGACCAGTTGCTCATCGTCAAGAACGAGATCATCGGGGTAAACACCGGGGGTTGTACGGGGACCGAACGGGTGATGGCTCGCGCTTGAAGTCATAAAGAATCTTTTATACGATCGGGCCATGTCGAGAGAGCAGGCATCCGCCGGGGCTGAGGTTGGGTGCGATCCCGTCCTTGCGCTGAAGGCTCTGGCGCATCCGCTGCGGTTCAGGTTGTTCACGCTGCTCGCGTCGGGGGAGAAGTGTGTCTGCGATCTCGTAGACGGTGTGGATGCCTCGCAGCCGCTCGTGAGCCACCACCTCTCCGTCTTGAAGAAGGCCCGGCTCGTCACCGACCGCCAGGACGCGACCTGGAACTACTACAGCATCGACACCAGACGCTGGAACGAAGTACGCGACGCCCTCCTCGAGATCCAACCTTCACAAGCCCCAGCCGCCCCCTGCCCACCAGAGGACCCGGCCCGCTGACCTGTGCTGATCTGTGCTGATCTGTGCTGATCTGTGCTGACCGGATCATAACTATAGAAGAGCGGCGCTTCGAGGTGGTCGTTCTGGCGGAGCCGAACGGGCGGGTCTCGCGCTCGGCCACCACCGCCTCCGCCAGAACGACCTGTAGTTCGCGGCGTTCGTGGCGAGTTCCGGGGTAGGTCTTCCTCCCAGACCGGATATTTAACCGACCTGAAACCCGGCTGAGAAAGAGCTTATATAAACTATCCTTGATCTAGCAACTGAGGAAGGAGCGCGGATGAACGAGTCGAACAAACAGAAGGTTCTTTTCCTGTGTACCCACAACTCCGCGAGGAGCCAGATGGCCGAGGGGCTTCTCAGGGAGATAGCGGGTGAGCGGTTCGAGGTACACAGCGCGGGGACGGAAGAGACGCTCGTCAGGCCGCTCGCGGTAGAGGCGATGCGCGAGGTTGGGGTGGACATCTCGGGGCAGCGCTCGAAGACACTCGAACGGTACATCGAGGAGCCCTTCGACTACGTCATCACGGTCTGTGACTCGGCGAACGAGGCCTGTCCGTTCTTCCCGAACGCCGCCGGGA
>JBPCNU010000243.1:0-5589 GCA_051000975.1 Rubrobacter sp. | reverse complement strand
GGATGGAGTATGTCGGTTATACTGAGCGACTGATGTAGCAAGTATTCAATGATTTTGTTCGCCTCGTCGGCAAGCGTGTTTTCTTCGGGGTGCGAGTGAACAAGGAGCAGGTGTGAGTTTCGTAATCGTAAAGAGCGGTGGCAAGCAGTACCGCGTGAAGAAGGACCAGGAACTCGTTGTGGATCGCATCACCGGGGACGTTGGTGATTCCGTGAATCTGCCGACGAGCCTCTCGGCATCCGAGGGTAGCCTCTCGTTCGAGTCTGGCTCGGCGAAGGTCGAGATAGTCGAGCATCTTCGGGGCAAGAAGATACACATCTACAAGTACCGGGCCAAGAAGAACTCCCGCAAGAAGACGGGTCACCGTCAGGAACAGACCCGCATAAAGGTTCTGGAGGTTTAGAGAAATATGGCACACAAAAAAGGTGGCGGCTCTTCGCGCAACGGCAGGGACTCCGAAGGCCGGAGGCTCGGGGTAAAGTCCTACGGTGGACAGCTCGTGACGGCGGGTAGCATCATCATCCGGCAGCGCGGCACGAGGGTCCATCCGGGCCTGAACGTCGGTAAGGGTTCGGACGACACGCTCTTCGCCAAGATAGACGGTCGAGTGAAGTTCGCGAGCAGCCGGAATCGCAGCGTGGTCAATATCGTCGTGGATGACGTGGTAGAGGAGATCATCGCCGAAGAGGGAACCCTCGCCGGAGCTACGGCCTGATCACTTCGGCCGGGGATATGTAAGCCCTTTGCAGTTCATTGACGAAGCACGCTTCAACGTTCGCGCCGGGCGCGGCGGGGATGGCAGCGTTTCTTTCAACCGTGAGAAATACAAGCCCCGAGGCGGCCCGGATGGTGGTCGCGGCGGGGACGGTGGATCGGTTATACTCCGGGCCACCGAAGACCTCTCCACCCTTGAATACCTCGCCCACCGCAATCTCATATCCGCAGAACGCGGTATGCATGGTTCGGGCAACAACCGCTCCGGTGAGGGAGGCGACGACGTTACGATAGAGGTTCCGGTCGGGACCATGATCTTCGACTCCGATGGTCTCTTTGCGGACCTCGCAACGAGCGGCGACGAAGTGATAGTCGCCCGGGGCGGCGAAGGCGGCAAGGGTAACGGCTCGTTCGCAACCTCCACGCGGCAGACCCCGAAGTTTCGGGAGCGCGGGCTTCCGGGTGAGGAACGGGAGATCTGCTTAGAGCTTCGCGTCCTCTCGGACGTTGGGCTGGTCGGACTGCCGAACGCCGGGAAATCTTCGCTGCTCGCGGCCCTCAGCGCGGCCCGTCCGAGGGTCGGAGATTACCCTTTCACGACGCTTACCCCGAAGCTCGGGGTAGTGGAGGAGCGTGGCACACCGAACCCCTACGTCGTCGCGGATATTCCGGGTTTGATCTCGGGCGCGAGTGAGGGCAAGGGGCTTGGGAATCGTTTTCTCAGGCACGTCGCGCGGGCCCGGGTCTTGGCCTTGATCCTCGACGCGAGCGAAGACCCCGAAGGCGCGGAGGCGACCCTCATCGCGGAGCTTCACGCCGCACGGCTCTCCGACAAACCGACCGTCGTCGCGCTCAACAAGGTGGACCTTCTAGATGAAGAGTTGCGGGATTACGTTCGGGAGACGTTCCCCGGTGCGGCCCTCATCTCCGCTTCGACGGGCGAAGGCGTGCCGGAGTTTCAGCAGCTCCTGGCAAAGACGCTCAGGGACGCGCGCGTTACGGAGGCTCCGCAGGCACCGGATGAGCGAGAGCACAGGGTCTTTCGTCCGGCGTGGAAGGGCCTGCGGGTGGAGATCGAGGACGGGCTGTATGCAGTCTACGGTGAGGAGCTCGAACGCCTCGCCCTCAAGACCGACTGGGGCAACGAAGAGGGCGTTGAACACTTCGCGAGGGAACTCGAGAGACGCGGGGTCGTCGCCGCGCTCAGAAAGGCTGGGGCCGAGACTGGAGACGAGGTGCGCGTCGGCGAGTCGGTCTTCGATTTCAGGTAAGTCAGGTGAGGGGCTGATGGGTGTGTACGAGAAGGTAGATGTAAGGGCGGGTTCTAAGGCGTGAGGGTTGGTATCTTCGGAGGAACCTTCGATCCGGTTCACTTCGGGCATCTCATAATCGCAGAGCAGGTCGCAGACGAGATGCGCCTCGACCGGGTGGTCTTCGTACCGGGTGGCATCCCGCCGCACAAGGAGGCGTCGAGCGTGAGGGCGTCCGGTGAGGACCGATACGAGATGGTGAGGGCCGCTATAAAGGGGAACGACCGCTTCGAAGTAGACCGCATCGAGGTTGACTCGGAGAGGGCTATGCACAGCGTCGAAACCGTCCCGAAGCTCAAGGCCGCCGTCCCGAACGGAACTGGCGACGAGTGGTTCTTTATCACCGGTGCGGATGAGGCCTCCAACCTGCTGAGCTGGCGGGAGCCGGACCGTCTGCTGGAAGAGGTCGTCATGATTGCGGCGACGAGGCCCGGGTACGACCTCTCGAAGCTGGAGCATCTCGAGCACGGTCTGAGAAACTTCGACAGGATCTTCCCGGTGGAGTGTTCCCGGGTGGACATCTCCGCAACAGGGATAAGAAGACGACTCTTACAGGGAAAAAGCGTCCGGTACATGATCCCGAGAGAGGTCTTCGAGATCATCGAACGTAAGAGGCTCTACGTCGGAGAGATGCGGTACGAAGGCACGAGCGGCACGAGCGACAATGAAGGTAACAACGTGGAGGAAATCTTGAAGGAGAAGAACGCATGATGGGTGATGAGTCGGTGGGCCGGGAGCAGGAGGTTCGCGTGACGCACGACGCGGACGAAGGGCAGGCTCTGACCTACTCGATGGCGACGACGGCGGCCCGGGCTGCGGGTGAGATGTTCGGCAAGGACATAACGATAGTCGACCTGCGCGACCACGTCTCCTATACCGACTACTTCATCATCACGAGCGCCGAGACCGACCGCCAGACGAAGCGAATCGCCGAGGAGATCATCGATAAGATGATCGAAGCCGGGCATCGCCCGAGAAACAAACGCCTCGACGAGGGGCAGCAGTGGATCAGCGTAGACTTCATGGACATCGTCGTACACGTCTTCACCGACGAGGCCCGCGACTTCTACCGCCTCGAATCACTCTGGAGGAGCGCACCTCAGGAGAAGTGGGAGGACTAGCGGCTCGCACCGAAGTTCGCGCTCACGGCGCTCTTCGTTGACACTTTCGGGGGCGGCATCTATACTCTTATCCGCTTTACGAGGATAACTAGCTAGTGTTCTCGTGAAGACCAAGGGGCCGTAGCTCAGCTGGGAGAGCGTCTGGCTGGCAGCCAGAAGGTCAGGGGTTCGATCCCCCTCGGCTCCACTTGTAGCTGTAACGCACTCGTAGCATTTTCGAGCTTTACCGTGGGGAAAGCGGTTGCCGGAGAGAGATCACAGAAGAGACCCGTTCGATACGGCTACCCGCCGAAGCCCCGACACACGCCCGGATGCCTCGCCTTTGAGTCATGCAGGCGAGTTCTTTGGCAGGTATGGAAAATACATCGCCGTCTGTGCCGCCGTCGTCGCCGTTCTCGTCGGGGGCGCACTCTACTCGGCGCGACTCTCGGAGCAGGCTCCGAGGGTGGTCTATTCTTTTTCGCTTGAAGAAGCCGAGGCCGAGGTCGAGGCTCCGCTCGTCGTGAACATCAACACGGCCGACGCCGAGAAACTGGACGAGCTGCCACAGGTCGGGCCAGCGACGGCAGAGGAGATACTATCCTTCCGCCGCGCCAACGGCGACTTCGATACCGTCTCCGACCTCGAAGAAGTGCCGGGTATCGGGCCATTCACCATCGAGCAGATAAAACCCTTTGCAACGGTCTGAGGCGACCGGCGAACGGGGGGCGGATGATGCCGTCAGAATCTCCCTGCCCACTCTCGACCTGCGACCGCCCGTCAGGCTCGAATGGTGGGCCGCGACGTTCGCTGCCGGGGTCGTCTTCACTACGGTCGCGCCGCCGCTCGGGGTGGCCTTGCTGGTCGCGAGCCTTATCGTCGCGGTAGCCGCCGCGCTCGATGTTCGCTTCGTGCCGCAGGAGTTCCGGCTGGCGGCCCTGCTCGCGCCTCTTTTCGTCGGGGGTGGGTTCGTGGTCGCGGTGCTTAATTCCTCCGCGTCGGATCCGCTCGCAGAGCTTGCGAGCCTGGAGCCGGGGACGGTTACGGTCGTCGGGCGGGTCACATCGGTCCCGGTATCGGCGGGTTTCGGGGAGCGGGCCGACCTGCGGGTGGAGAGCCTTTCACTAGATGGCCAAGAGGTTCTGCGGGGCGGTGGGGTTAAGGTCTACGTTCCGGGGCTCGACGGTGTCGGGGTCGGGGACAGGCTCCGGGTAGAGGGGGAGTTGTCCGTCCCGACCGTTGAAACGGACGGTTTCGATTACGGGCAGTACCTGAGGACGAAGAGGATCTCCGCAATTCTCGAAGGAGAGTTCGCGGAGCCAGTAGGCGAGGGGCGGGGTTGGATCGGCTCGGTCCACCGTCGAACGGATGTCGCACTCGGTTACGGCTTGCGTCCGACGGAGGCGGCGGTCGTGCGCGGGATGGTCCTCGGTGACCGCTCGCTCATCCCGGAAGAACTGGACGAGGTGTTCAGCAGGTCCGGCATAACGCATGTATTGGTCTCACTAACACCGGAAAGCTCCTCTCCCAGAATGCCCGTAAGCGTCAGCTCCCGTTCCGGGGGCGGTCCGGCCGTGAGCTTCAGCCGTAGCAGCCTGTAGAGTTGCTGGCGCTCCTCCGAGGTAAGCTAGTCCAATGCTTCGGGGGCTATGTTCTCGTAGTGCCGTAGCAGGCTCTCCCGGTCGTCTTCGAGGTGCCGTAGACGTTCTTCCCGGCCGCGGGCGGCTTCGAGTTCGTGCGTGGTGGCCCGGCGTAGCTCTTCGAGGCCGGCGAGCTTCGAGCGTAGTTCGTCGAGCGTGACAAGACCTTCGGCGGCCATGTCCTGAAAGCCGCTCCGTTTACGGTAATGGGCTGCTAGTTGCTCTAGGCAACGGCGCACGTCCCGATCCGGGTCTCCGCGGACCACGCTCCGCTCCTCTTCGACCATGCGCTCTAGGGCGTCTTGCAGGGCGTCGGGTTCAAGCATTAGCGAGCGTACGGCCTGCCATACTTGATCTTCCAGGGACTCGGCCCTGAATCCGCGTACCTGGGCGCAGGAATCGTAGTCGTCGTTGATCCTGGAGGGGCACAGGTAATAGTAATAGTAGCCCTCCAAATCGCGGCTCTTTGCCTTGCGATTCTTGGTCATACGCCGCCCACAGACGCCACAGACGAACGCGCCGGCGAGCTCGTAGACGCGGTAGTCAGAGATCATACGAACCGAAGGGTTATCTTTCACGGCGTCGCGGGCGGCGTCGGCCCACTGGCGGGGGATGCCGGAGTCCGGGACCGGGACCGCTACCCACTCTTCGCGGGGCTTCCAGACTATCTTCTGGCGCCACACGTAGCGGCGCTCTCCGTTCTCGTCGGTCTCAGCAACGCGCCGGCGGATAGTACGCCGTCTGTTGTACCACCAGATGCCGTAGCTCTTCTGTGGGTCCAGGCTGGCAGTCACTCCGGGAGACATCTGTCCGGCCTCGACCATG
>JBPCNU010000242.1:0-13496 GCA_051000975.1 Rubrobacter sp. | reverse complement strand
CGCGGCGTTTGTGCAGTGCCTCGCGACCTTCCAACGTCCGCAGGAGGTAGAGGGCTCGGACGGCGCAGGCAAGAAAGCTGATGAAGATCCCGGCGGCGACGATCGGGTCTACCGGACCCCGGATCACGTAGATGAGGAACTGTACGAAGACTATGACGGCGATGACCAGAAACAAAAGCGAAAAGCCTCTCATGCCGGGAGTATAGCCCCACCAAAGCGCGAGAACCGTGAACGCCGACCCGTCTCTATCAGGCATTCGATGCGGTTCGCAGGAACGTAGGCCTTTTTTGTTCTGCATTGACCTTTTCGATCCACGCCCGCCGGCCTCTGAGCCTGCTACGCTCCTCAGCGGGTCAGATCTTCTGCAGGGTAGGCGAAAGGATCAGTAAAGGAATTATATTCGTGGCCTTGGTTGGACTGTCGTGAAAGCCGTCGCCGTCGCCGAAAGCCGATCTAGCCTCCGTTCAGGGCCGACTCCATCCAGCGCGGAAACCGTCTCCAGAAGATATCTTGCCCCGCGTCCCACAGCCCGTAGAACCGGCGTCGGACGAGGCTGTCCACCCTGAGCCGGACCTCCGTACCGCTTGGCACTTCGCGCACCCAGAACTGCAGGCGTGTCGGGCGGGCAAAGCGCGGGCTTATCGCGTAGCTCCCGTAGAAATACTTGAGGTCGCGGTACTCACGGTCTCTGACTTCCCCGATCACCCCGGCGAAGTTCATGAGCGGCCCGTGATGCACGTTCAACACCCCCGGCTCGAAGCCGCCCCCGACGAACTCCACCCGAAACGGCCACACCTGACCCTCCGTAAAAGTCGCCGGGTCATCGAGCCAGCCCCAGACCTCGGAGACGGACTTCTCCACGACGAAAGACTTCTCGTAGGCGTGGGCGACGAAGTTCGGTGGCGCGCCGACCGGACCGTCGGGGATGTTCGAGTCTCTCCGTTCGTTCTCCATGATCCGATGATGCCCGCGCACGTCCGGCTATAATCTCCGGCGTGATGAAGCCGTGATCCTCGCCATCGAAACCTCCTGCGACGATACCTGCGCCGCTGTCCTGACCCCGGACGGACGCACCGCTCTCTCGAACATCGTTCATACCCAGACCGAACATCTGCGCTACGGCGGCGTCGTGCCGGAGGTCGCCTCCCGCGCCCACCTCGAACGGATGGACGAGGTAATACTCTCCGCTCTCGACGTCGCCGGGGCGACCTTGAACGACATCGAGCGCGTCGCGGTAACGGTGCGTCCGGGTCTGATCGGTGCGCTCCTCGTCGGGGTCGCAGCGGCGAAGGGGCTGGCCTTCTCCCGTAGGCTCCCGCTCGTCCCAGTGAACCACCTCGAAGGACACGTCGCCGCCGCCCATCTCTCGGACCCCGACCTCACCCCGCCGTTCGTTGCTCTTATCGCCTCCGGCGGACACACCGCCCTCTACTCGGTCGAACGAGACCGCCCGATGGACCTCCTCGGTGAGACGCTCGACGACGCGGCGGGCGAGGCTCTGGACAAGGGGGCGCGCATGCTCGGCCTCGGGTTTCCGGGCGGACCGGCGATCTCGAAATCCGCAAGGAACGGCGACCCCGCTCGCTACGATTTCCCCGTCGGCCTGAAAGACAAGAAGAACCTCGATTTTTCTTTCTCCGGTCTCAAAACGAGCCTGCTCTACAAACTCAAGAAAATGGAGCCGGATGAGGCGCGGCGGGAGGTGCCGCACCTCGCGGCGGGCTACGAGGCGGCGGTTGTGGAGGCTCTCTCGCGGAAGCTCCTCCGGGCCGCCTCGGAGCGCGGGGCAAGCTCCGTCGTGGTCGCCGGGGGGGTCGCGGCGAACAGCCTTCTGCGCGAGACGCTCGGGCGCGAGTGCGAGCATCGTTCCATCAAGCTAGTCGTGCCGCCGCCGGAACTCTGCACCGATAACGCCGCCATGATCGGGGCCGCCTCCGTCGGTGTAGAACCGCTCGCCTTCCCCGAATATCTCTCCGTAACCGCCAGAAGCGTTTGAGGAGAGTCGAAAACCAAGATCGAAAACTAAGATTAAAGACTTGACCCGGCACCTCCGAGTATGTGAGAGTTAGCTACTAGAAAAGACCGGATGGAGTGAGGCCGTATATCAGGCCGTCGAAGGTCCGAATCACAAGGGCTTTGTGGAGGGGATGGACGGAAATTTGGCTGGATTCGGTTGGACGCGGCTGGCATACCTCATCGTTACGCTTGTCATGCTCACCCTGCTCCCCAAGATCGTACCCTTCGTCGCAGCCTCTCCCGAAGAGACGAGCGCGGCACAGATAGCCGCCACTGCTTCGATTGAAGAACGGGAGGAGACGACCACCACCGATCCCATCACTCAACTCACACCGCAACCCGGAGCGGAAGTCGGAGTCGAGGTCTCGAACCCTTCTCTAGAGAGAGAACCGGAAGACGCTACCGAAAAAGATCATGACCAGCACGGCAAAGGCGGCGTGGTCTCCGGCCTCTACGAGAACGTCGATTTCGAGACCGAGGCTCCGGTCTTCTACCGCCCCGTACCGGAGGCTGGCCAGGCCGTTGCCTCCCGCGAGACATCTCCCGCTCGCTCGAACCGTTCGTCGGACGGGAAGGTTTGCAAGAATGTAAACGCCGCGCCGCCGGGGGCGAGGATCATCTTCCCCCTGACCCGCGAATACTTCGACACCTATGAAGACACCTGGGGCGCAGCCCGACCGCAGGGTGGTCACGAAGGCACCGATCTCATGGCCCCCGACGGGACGCCGCTGCTCGCGATGACCGATGCGACCGTCGTTCCGGTCAGCGGCGCGAACTCGAACGGCTGGAACACTCTGGGCGGCTACACGGTGATGCTCCGGGCTGACTACTCCATCGGCCCGGTGAAGGAGGGCGACCTCTTCTATCACGCCCACATGAACCGCCCCGCGAACTTCGAACCCGGCGATACCGTCGAGGTCGGGGACGTGGTCGGATACGTCGGGGATACGGGTGAGGGGCCGGAGGTTACGTCGGGGAACTTCCCCTCACACCTGCACCTCGGCTGGTACGACACGGGCGGGGCACGCTCGCAGGTCGCCTCCGGGGCGATGAACCCGTACCCGCTCCTTGAATGGGTCGAGGCGAACGGTGGCTCTATCAAGGGCGGCTCTGACATCCCGTACTGCGAGGCTCCGCAGACCGACGCGCCGACCCCGGCCGGCGGCGGCTCCTGGCAGTTCCCGACCAACCCCGGCGTCCGGCCCGACCTCGATACCGGTTCCGAAAGCCCCGCTCCGAGCCCCTCCGCTGACCCCACACCATCCAGCAGGCCGGACAACGATACGAACGACGGGCCTGCGAACCGGCCGACCAATCGGCCCGGCAACGGCCAGGCCGCCGCTGACAGACCACCTGATGCCGCTCTCCCGAACGGTCCTCGGGCCGCCATCGTAGGAGAAGAACCCTCGGCGAGAGCCGGTGGATCTTCGGGTACGACCGACCGGGGCGATGCCGTGCCCGACGAGGTGATCTCCGGGGATGCCGCGACCGCCGAGCCAAACCCGAACGCTTCGTCCCCCGGCACCCAGAACGGAAACGCGATCGAAAACACTGGCAGCCCCAGCGGTAACGCGAACAACGCAAGCGGCAGACCGTTCGAGGGATTCTGGAAGCTGTCGAGGGATGAGAAGGTCCTCCGCCTCCTGCGCCTCGAGAAACTCGGTGTAGATATAAGCCGCTTCGAGAGGTGGCTCGACCGGGCACTCGGACAGCAGGTGACCGGCCCGAATGCCCCCGAACCTGATGCCTCCGAATCCACCACCCTGAACCTTAACACCACACCCAATACCGAGAAGCCGGATACCGGGAAGCCTAAAGCCGAGAAGCCGGAAGAGAACCTCGACAACGGCGCCTGCCAGACCCGGAACGATACAGTGGAAAGAGGAGGAACAGGAGAAGCGACAGACCGGCGCGCCTGTCAGGATCCGGACGCCGGAGAGACCCCCCCCGCCGGTAATCCGAAATCCCGACCCGACGAGGGAGAGAAAGAGCAGTCTCCGGGGCTGGAGCCAGGAGTTTCAGACGAATCTTCCTCTAACGAATCGGATCAGAGCGGCAACCCCCCGGACGACGGAATACAGCTTGCGCCTGAAACAGAACCGGTCCCTTCAGGGAGCGAAGGTATCCCCCAGACCGAGGCCGACGGCCCCGGCTTCCAAGAGCCTCAGGAAGCACCGACTCCTGTGCCGGAGGCCGCCACGGACCTCGCTATACCGGAGGCCGCAAGCACTATTCAGGAGGCTACCTTCGGGGAGTAACTTACGGGCCGCCGGAACCTCGCGACAATATCCCGTCGCGTTCGGGGCCGGTCACTACGGTGCTGCCCGCACAGGACATGCAGGTCGCGTGCAGGTTGTGAGCGTGGTTCCTGAAATAGAGGAAGGCGATCTTCCTCGGGACCAGATAGTAGATGTTTTCGCCCGTTACGCCGCATCGCTCGCAGGTGCGTATTCCGCGCCCGACTTCCTTCGGGATGCGGCTCAGAGACGGGATGCGTTCCGGCTTGAAGACACTGCCTGAGATCATGGTCGGATGCACCTCGGGTTTGCCGGATTGCACTGTGTTAAGTGATTTGAAGGTGGTTTCGTCATGGTTGATCTGCGTATTTCAGCGGGCTATACTCCTCGTCGGCACTCTCACGTGTAGAGTGCCAGAAATTCGCAAGGCAAGATGCAGTTGCAGTCTATCAGAGGAGGTCAGAAGTGGCTCATAAGGAGATCAAGTTCGACAGCCAGGCTCGTCAGGCTCTTGAAGCCGGGGTCAACAAGTTAGCCAACGCGGTGAAGGTGACGCTCGGGCCGAAGGGTCAGTACGTAGTCCTCGACCGTAAGTTCGGTTCGCCGACCATCACCAACGACGGTGTAACCATCGCTCGGGAGATCGAGCTAGAGGACATCTTCGAGAACCAAGCCGCGCAGCTCGTCAAGGAAGTCGCGACCAAGACCAACGACGTCGCGGGTGACGGCACGACGACTGCCACGGTGCTGGCTCAGATCATCGTGCAGCAGGGGCTCAAGAACGTTGCGGCGGGTGCGAACCCGGTTATTCTGCGGGCCGGCATAGACAAGGCCGTTTCGGCGGCGGTCGAGGCGATTCAGGGTCAGTCGCAGGAGATCAGCGGCAAGGATGAGATCAGCCGCGTCGGCAGCATCTCGGCTCGCTCGAAGGAGATAGGCGACGTCATCGCCGAGGCTATAGACAAGGTCGGCAAGGACGGCGTGGTGAACGTCGAGGAAGGCCAGACGCTTGGCATGGACCTCGAGTTCACCGAGGGCATGCAGTTCGACAAGGGCTACCTGTCGCCATACTTCGTCACTGATCAGGAGCGCATGGAGGCGTCGGTAGACGATCCGTACATCCTCATTGCCAACCAGAAGATTGGCAACGTGCAGGACTTGCTCCCACTCCTCAACCAGGTGATGCAGCAGAATAAACCGCTCGTCATCGTCAGCGAGGACGTCGAGGGCGAGGCTCTTGCCACGCTCATCGTCAACAAGCTGCGCGGCACGTTCAACGCCGTTGCGGTCAAGGCTCCGGGCTTCGGCGACCGCCGCAAGAGGATGATGGAAGATATCGCCGTCCTCACCGGTGGCGAGGTCATCACTGAGGAACTCGGCCTCAAGCTGGAGAACACGCAGCTTTCGCAGCTCGGTCAGGCTCGTCGGGTCGTCATCACGAAGGACAACACCGTCATCGTGGACGGCGCGGGTGAGCTGGACGCTATCAAGGGTCGGATCAACCAGATCCGGGGCGAACTGGAGAACACCGACTCGGACTTCGACCGTGAGAAGCTTCAGGAGCGTCTCGCCAAGCTGGCCGGTGGCGTCGCCGTCATCAAGGTCGGCGCTGCGACCGAGACGGAACTCAAGGAGAAGAAGCACCGCGTCGAGGACGCTCTCTCCGCGACCCGCGCCGCTCTCGAAGAAGGCATCGTAACGGGCGGTGGCGTGGCCCTTCTGAACGCTCAGGAGTCCGTCTCGAAGCTCGTTTCGACGCTCGAAGGTGATGAGCGGACCGGCGCAAGGATCATCGAGCGCGCGCTCGAAGAGCCGATTCGTCAGATCGCCTACAACGCGGGCGCCGACGGCTCTATCGTCGTCGATAAGGTTCTCAACTCGAAGGCCTCCGAGGGCTTCAACGCGCTCACCGGAGAGTACGAGGATCTCATCAAGGCCGGCGTCATAGACCCGGCTATGGTCACTCGCTCCGCGCTCCAGAACGCGGCCTCCATCGGTAGCCTTATCGTTACCACCGAGGTCGTCGTTGCAGAGCCCGCAGACGACATGCCCGCCGGTATGCCCGGTGGTGGCATGGGCGGCATGATGTAAGGAGTCTCGAAAAGGAGACTCCAGCAGCGCCAGTGACGCCCCCTCCGAGCATCACCTCGGAGGGGGCGTCGCTTCTTCAGGCGTAAGTTTCATAAACCTGTGCAAATGTTCGTGAACGCGAATGTTCGTGTAATTTTGTGTGATGGTTTTCACGACGATACAAGGGGGAAGATATACGCAGACGTAAAGACACAGGAAGAGGGAGGAGAAACAATGCGCGGAGGAATAGGTGGGATCATCACGATCCTAGTCGTCATTATCCTGATCATAGTGGTACTAAGCCTTCTGGGTGTGCTCTAGGCTCAGGTGGATACGGGAGTCCTGCGGGTCTCTTGAGTGTAGAATGAGGCGGCGGTTCGACGGGACCGTCGCCTTTCCACGTGCACATCTCGTGTGCAGCGTTCAGGCTGTAACCCGTCGCCCGGTGGGAGATTCGGCGGTGTTTCTAGAGTAGGAGGAGCGGCATGGGAAAAGGTTTCGTGGTCTTCATCGCTGCGATGGTAGTCTTGCTCTTGGCGGTTCTGGCGATACCGCTGTTTCAGTAAGTCCCCTGTGAAGACGTTTCCAGGTACGGCTTGACCTCGCAAGCAACCGGGGTGTAGCATAGTCGCGAATTGCAACGAGCAAACGAAAATCAAGTCAGGCCCACGGGGAGCCGTTCTCCGTGGGCTTTGTCGTATCCGAAATAGCGGGATCGCCGGGAGTTTGGTGAACCGTCTTGAGCCGGTTTGGACGAGGAAGAGAAGGAGCGTTTCTGCATGGATATCGAGATTGGCAGAGGAAAAACCGCCCGTAGAGCCTACGGGCTGGATGAAATAGCTATCGTGCCGAGCCGCCGAACTCGCGACCCGGAAGACGTGGACATCTCGTGGAACCTCGGCGACCTGCACCTCGACCTGCCGCTGCTCGGGAGCGCGCTCGATTCCGCGATGGACCCGACGACGGCGGGCTTAATCGGCGAACTCGGCGGCCTCGGCGTCCTGAACCTTGAAGGTATCCAGACCCGCTACGAAGACCCGACGAGCGTCTTCGAGGAGATAGCGAGCCTGCCGGCTGAGAAGGCCACGCGCATGATGCAGGGACTCTACGCCGAGCCCGTGAAAGAAGAACTGGTCTTCAAGCGCGTGCAGGAGATCAAAGACAAAGGCGTTATCGCCGCCGCGTCATTGACGCCGCAGCGCGTCGAGAAGTTCCATCGCGCCGCCCTCGAAGCCGGCCTCGACGTGCTCATGATTCAGGGTACAGTCGTCTCGGCGGAACATGTTTCTCAGACGGTCGATCCGCTCAACCTTATGGAGTTCATCCCGTCCCTGAACGTCCCCGTCGTCGTTGGCGGGTGTGCCAGTTACTCGACGGCGCTTCACCTGATGCGTACCGGAGCCGTCGGTGTTCTAGTCGGGGTCGGTCCGGGTCGCATCTGCACGACGCGTGGCGTGATAGGCGTCGGAGTGCCGCAGGCAACGGCCATCGCGGACGCCGCCGCCGCAAGGATGCGTCACTACCTCGAAACCGGAGAGTACGTCAACGTCATCGCGGATGGTGGGATGCGAACCGGCGGGGAGATCTCCAAGGCCTTCACCTGCGGAGCCGATGCGATCATGCTCGGGAGCGCTCTCGCGAAGGCCGAAGAAGCACCGGGACGCGGCTACAGTTGGGGCATGGCGACCTTCCACCCGACGCTCCCGCGCGGAACCCGCATCAAGACGAAGATAGTCGGGACGCTGGAGGAGATCCTCACCGGCCCGGCCAGCGAGAACGATGGAACGCTGAACCTGATGGGTGCGCTACGCACCAGCATGGCGACGACGGGCTACCAGAACATCAAAGAGTTCCAGAAGGCCGAGGTCATGTTCGCACCGTCGCTCGCGACGGAGGGCAAGCTGGAGCAGAACTCCCAGCGTGTCGGGATGGGTAGCTAGATGAGCCGCACGTCTCACCGGGGAGTCGGGAGGCGACCGTGATCCTCGTCCTCGACTTCGGGGGTCAGTACGCTCAGCTCATCGCCCGGCGTGTCCGGGAAGCCCGAGTGTTCTCGGAACTCATTCCTTACGATACGCCCGTCGAGGAGATAGAGCGGCGAAAGCCGGACGGCATAATCCTCTCCGGCGGCCCGAACTCCGTCTACGGGGAGAATTCGCCGCGCATAGACGAGACCATCTTCAACCTCGACGTGCCGATCTTAGGCATCTGCTACGGGATGCAGTTGATGGCGCTCTCGCTTGGGGGGGAGGTCGCCGCCGTTCAGATCCGGGAGTATGGTCGCTCGGACATTCACATTACGGATGACGCCGGGCTGTTTGCAGATACACCCGAAAACCAGAAGGCGTGGACGAGCCACGGCGACGCGGTAATGGCCGCGCCGGAGGGGTTCGTGGTAACGGCGGAGACGCCGTCCGTCCCGATCATCGCCTTCGAGAACCGCGAGAAGCACCGCTACGGCGTGCAATTTCACCCCGAAGTCCGCAACACCGAGCACGGTGAGGATATCCTCAAGAACTTCCTCTTCGAGGCCTGCGGCTGCGACGCCGACTGGACGCCCGTCAACATCATCACGGATGCGGTCGAGAAAATCCGGGATCAGGTCGGGGATTCGAAGGTGATCTGCGCTCTCTCGGGCGGGGTTGATTCGGCGGTCGCGGCGTTGCTAGTCCACCGGGCCATCGGAGACAAACTGACGTGTGTCTTCGTGGACCACGGTCTGCTGCGTCAGAACGAGGCTGAGCAGGTGGTGAAGACGTTCGGTGAGGAGTCGGAGATCGAGCTCCTCCACATAGACGCGAGGCAGCGGTTCCTCGACAGGCTCGCCGGGGTGACGGAACCGGAGGAGAAGCGGAAGATCATCGGCGAGGAGTTCATCCGGGTCTTCGAGGGCGAGTCCGAGAAGATGGAGAACGCGAAGTTCCTCGTTCAGGGTACGTTGTATTCAGATGTGATCGAGAGCGGAACCCGCGACGCGGCGAAAATAAAGTCCCACCACAACGTCGGCGGCCTCCCCGAACGGATGGACCTCGACCTCGTCGAACCCTTGCGCGCGCTGTTCAAGGATGAGGTGCGCGTTGTCGGCTCGGAGCTTGGCATGCCCGAACGTATGGTCTGGCGGCAGCCGTTCCCCGGTCCCGGCCTCGCAATACGAATAATCGGAGACGTAACCGCCGAGCGGCTGGAGATACTCCGCAAGGCCGACGCCGTCTTGCAGGATGAGATAAGGAGCGCGGGCTGGTACCGGAAGCTCTGGCAATCCTTCGCCGTCCTCCCGGCGATAAGCTCCGTCGGGGTGATGGGCGATGCTCGCACGTATGCGTACCCGGTCATCATCCGGGCCGTCACCTCCGACGACGCGATGACCGCCGACTGGGCGCGCCTACCACACGACCTGCTGGAGAAAATATCCAACCGCATCATCAACGAGGTACCCGGCGTGAACCGCGTCGCGCTGGACATAACGAGCAAGCCGCCCGGCACCATAGAGTGGGAGTAACTCCAGCCTCCGAAACCTGCACGTATTAAGATACTTTGGTATCATGCATGAAGGGAGATAGCGAGAGGAGGACCGGGCGATGAGTATTTTCCCGACGAAGGTCTTGCTAGCGACGGACGGTTCGGAGGACGCGAAGCTGGCGAACGAGACGGCGGTTGATCTGGCGAAGAGCACCGGCTCGGAGTTGCATGTGATCACGGTCGGCGGCGGGCAGCCGGACCCGGCTTATTACCTCGAGACGCAGGTAACCTACGAGGAGGCTTACGAGGCCGTCAAGCGCGAAGCCCAGGACATTCTGGAGAAGCAGGTGAAGCAGATCGAGGAGCTTGGGGGCACCATCGCCGCGACCTACGTCAAGCAGGGCGACCGGGCGCGGGAGATAGTGAAGCTCAGCGAGGAGCTTGGCGTTGGGTTGATCGTAATGGGCAGTCGCGGCCTCGGCGGCCTGAAGCGGGCTTTCATGGGGAGCGTTTCGGATTCGGTTGTGCGTCACGCGCACTGTCCGGTCATGATCGTCCGCCGCTAGAGACCGGTCGCGCTCATCACGAAGGCCTTCGAAAGGAGCAGATGAGGCGACTCGTAGATGACGTCCGGCAGCTCGTCCGGGAGGCGAGGCGCGGTCGGACGGGCATAGCCGGGGAGGCGAGGTGCGATGCGGTCCCCGAACGTCAACCGGAAGAACTCCGCGTGATGACGTTCAACATCCGCGGCGCGCTCCACCCGGACGGCAAGAACGCCTGGAAGAAACGCGCAGCCCTGAGCGCGGACGTGATCCAACGCTGGCACCCCGACCTCATCGGCTTTCAGGAATTTCAGCGCGGCAACCTGAAGGCCTACGAGAAGTACCTTCCCGACTACGAAAAGTTCCTCGGGCCGCGCTACCAGAACGGACGACCGCACGCCTTCAACGCCGTTTTCTGGAACGTGAGTCGCATGGAACTGCTAGACGAATCCGGCTTCTGGCTCTCCGAGACGCCCGACGAATTCTCTGGCTCCTGGGAGACGCGCCAGATCCGCTCGGCCAGCCTGCTGCGCTTTCGCCTCCTCCCCGAAGGCGGGGAATTCATCTTCCTCAACACCCATCTCGACCACCGATCCATCCCCGCCAGGCAGAACGGTTCGAAGCTCATCACCGAAAGGCTCGAAACCTACCGCGACACCCCCACCATCATCACCGGCGACTTCAACGCCGAACCGGGCAAACCCGCTCATGAGATCTTCTCGGAAGCGGGCTTCGAAGATACCCACCTTCGCTGCGGAAACCCACCGACCAAAACCTTCCACCGCTTCGAAGGCGAACGCTTCGGCAAGGACGCGAAACGAGAACTCCGTATGGACTGGATACTCGTTCGGGACGGCTCCAACGCCGAATGGACGGCCACCGCATCCCACGTTGTCCGCGACTGCGACCCACCCGTCTACCCGAGCGACCACTACCCCGTAACCACCCGACTTCACCTCGTCTGAACCAACGCCGCAAATATAAAATATCGCACGAAAAAGATGTTTTGTGAAAACGTTATCATCGGCTTGTTTGAGGGTGGTGAGGTGATGGTAAAACATTGTGGCAAGCAGTTACTGGAACGTATCAGAAACGAAAGGATCAGCGATGAAAAGCGACAGAGTAGACGGCGTATTCGCGGAGCAGGTTGGCAGTGAGGATCTTCGGACGGTCTCGTTCGAGGCGGGGAGCTTCGAGGAGCTCGGGGAGCAGGTTACGGGTTGGATCTCCTCCTGCCCCGAGAACGAGGTCGTTTCGGTGAGCCATTCCACCGGGGGGCGCTGGGAGAAGCGGTATGACAAGGTCAGCTTCGGTAAACTGGAGCCGGTCAACACCTACACTGCCCTGCTTCTCGTCAAGGATGCGAAGGTCGCGGCCTAGTAAAACGCGACATTCGAGCGCAATATCCGCAGCAACATGGTCCCTCGCTCTTCACAGAGTGGGGGACTTCTCCTTTCCGGCGATTTTCATACGAGGTCGGCAGTTCTGCGTTTAACACAGATTTAGCCTCCAATTTACAAAGCAGCAACTATACGGCTTAATGATTACCCTATCATCCCGCGTGGACGATATGACGTACTACGAGTCTTGAGGCAAAGGAGAGTTGGTTGAACAAGTCCGCGCGCTGGAAGATGTTGGGGATCGGGTTGGCCCTTTCGGTAGTGCTGGCCGGCTGTGCCGAGGCGAGCGATTCCGGGGGCGGTGGAGGCTCGGGTGGTGGAGAGTCCGGCGGTGGTTCTGGCGGAGGCTCGGAGGCGGCGCAGCGTATAAACGGGGCGGGGGCTTCGTTCCCGGCGCCGATCTACTCGGCCATCTTCCAGCAATTCGCTCAAGATGATGGTACCCAGGTCAACTACCAGTCCATAGGGTCAAGCGGCGGTCGCGAGCAGTTTATCCAGAAAAACGTAGCGTTCGGTGCTACGGATGAGCCGATGGACGACGAAGAGATAGAGCAGGCCGGGGGCAACCCGATGCATATCGCCACGGTGGGTGGGGCGGTCGTTCCGACCTACAACGTCGAGGGCGTGGAGAGCGGCCTGAACTTCACAGGGCCGGTACTCGCGGACATCTTCCTTGGGAACATCACGACGTGGAACGACCCGGCCATTGCCGAGATCAACCCTTATGCGGACCTCCCGGACTCGGGGATAACGGTCGTACACCGCTCCGACGGCTCCGGTACGACGAACATCTTCACCGGCTATCTCTCGGCGGTCAGCCCGGAGTGGGAGAGCGGTCCCGGACCGGGCGGTGAAGTCCGGTGGCCGACAGGTGTCGGCGGCGACGGTAATGAGGGCGTCGCCGGCCAGGTGCAGCAGACCAACAACTCCATAGGCTACAACGGCCTCGAATACGCCGTCGAGAACGATATTGCCTACGGTAACGTTGGGGAAGAGGGCAACTTCGTCGAGCCGAGCGTCGAGACGGCTCAGGCCGCTCTCGAGTCCGCCGCCGACGACATCCCCGACGACCTCCGCTACACCGTTTCGTCGGCCAACCCGCTCGCCGAGGGTTCGTATCCGATCACGGGCCTCACGTGGATGCTCGTCCGGCAGGAGATGGACGACCTCGCGCAGTGCAAGGCGACCGCCGAGGCGGCCTGGTACGTAACCCACGAGGGACAGGAACTCGCCCCCGAGCAGAACTACGTCCCCGTCTCCGAAGACATAATCGCTACCGACGAGGAGTTCATCCAGAGCATGACCGCTGGTGGTGAGCCTTGCTACACGGGCGGTGAGTAAGAAAACTTCTGCGGCGGGAGTGGCACTTCGGCACCTCTTCCGCCGTTTTCTGGTCGTGGCGGCCTGCGGGGCAAGCGACCGGGCGATATCATCCGCTTCTGTGACGATATCTCGGGGGTGTGGAACTAAGGGAAGGTAGCGAAGGTTGTTCAAGAAACTAAAACAGGGGAACCTGGGGGATTCGATCTTTGGGGTCATCGTCTTCCTGTTCGGCCTCGCGATGCTGGCGCTCATCGTGGGGGTGATCATCCAGCTCTGGATCCAGAGCGGCGACTCTCGCGAGGAGTTCGGCCTGAGCTTTATCTGGAGCAACGTCTACAACCCTTCGACCGGTGAGTACGGCGCGCTACCGTTTATCTACGGTACGCTCGTAACGGCGTTCAATGTCATCGTCATCGCCGGCCCCATCGGGCTTGGCATCGCGGTCTTCC
>JBPCNU010000241.1:0-4194 GCA_051000975.1 Rubrobacter sp. | reverse complement strand
CTCTGTAGTCCACCGGCTCGGGCGGGTTGACCCGGCGCAGGCGAGCGTCGCGATAGTCGTAGCATCACCGAGACGCGGTCCGGCCTTCGAGGCCAGCCGGTACGCCATAGAGCGCATAAAAGAGGTGGTTCCGATCTGGAAGCGCGAGGTCTGGTCGGATGGTTACGTCTGGGTCGGGAGCCAAGTCGGGACGCGCCCGGAAGACTGAGCAAGACAAATTACTTTAAGAGTATACTGCGGCTGACGCCCGGGCGGGGGGGGGGTTTGAAGAGGCGGGAGCGGCAAGCCCCGGACTTCCGGTTTTCGTAGTCAGAACAGAGGCGTATTCAGGGGATGCAGGGTGAGTGAGGATGCAGGAAAGTTTGGAAGGCACAACCGCAAACTCGACCGCGCGCCCCGGCCTCCCCGCCGCCTTCGATTCTCTTTGCGAGGGCGTTTATGTCGTGGACGCCCGGATGGAGATCTCCCTCGTAAACCCTTCGCTCGCTGCGATGACGGGCTACACGCCCGAGGAGCTCACCGGCAAGGACGCCCACGAACTGCTCCACCACACTGGCCCCGGCGGCAGGAAGTACCGGCGGGAGGACGCTCCGCTCTACAGGACCATCACCGCCGGAACACCGCACAGGATCTCCCGCGAGATGCTCTGGCGGAAGGATGGCTCAGGCCTGCCGGTCGAGTACACTTGCTCCCCCGTCCGCACCGGAGGTCTCGTCACGGGTGTGGTCGTCGTTCCGAGACGTTACCGCCCGAGGCCGGCGAGAGCGTCTGACGAGGGAGCGGGAGGAGCGGTTTCGGGTGCTCTTCCAGAACTCCTCGGACATCATCCTCGTCTCGGACGCGAAGAGGATCGTCCGGTACGCGAGTCCTTCGGCGGAGCGTCTCATGGGCCACAGGCCAGAAGATCTCGTCGGCACGGCCCTCCTCAACTACATCCACCCCGACGACGCCGAAGAGGTCATCTGGGCAACGAACGAAGTTCGCAAGAAGGGCGGCCTGACCCCACACATCGAGCTTCGGTGGCGGAGATCCGACGGCACATGGTGTATGAGCGAGATGGTCGGGAGTAACCTCTTCCACGAGCCGACCGTCCAGGGTATAGTGCTGAGCATCCGGGACGTAACCGAGCGCGAGGTCTTCGAGGAACACATCGCCTATCAGGCCTTCCACGACTCGCTCACGGGCCTGCCGAACCGGAGCCTCTTCATGGACCGCCTCGACCACTCGCTCAAGAGGAGCAAACGCAGCAGGCAGGCCGTCGCGACGCTCTTCCTCGACCTGGATAACTTCAAGATCATCAACAACACCCTGGGACACGAGGCCGGAGATGGGCTGCTCGTGGAGGTCGCTCGCCGCATCCGGCTCTGTCTCAGAGAGGCCGATACCGCCGCTCGCTTCGGGGGTGACGAGTTCACCATCCTTCTGGAGGACACAACCGGGGAGCAGGACGCCGTCAGGGTCGCCCGGAGGATAAGGAGCGAGCTAAAAGAGCCGTTCATCCTCTCCGGTAGAGAAGTCTTCGTTACTGCAAGCCTCGGCATCTCGCTCGACATCTTCGGGGATGAGGAACCGGCCGACCTCCTCAGACACGCCGACATCGCAGTTTATAGCGCCTAGGAGCAGGGCCGCGACCGCTACTCGGTCTTCGTACCGGAGATGAACACTCGCTTCACGGAGCAGCTCATCCTCGGCAACGACCTCGGGCGCGCCCTGGAGCGCGACGAGCTCGTGCTCCTGTACCAGCCAAAGGTGCTGCTCTCCTCCGGCCAGATAGAGACCGTCGAGGCACTTCTGAACTGGGATCACCCCGAACGGGGCCGACTCGCGCCGGGACAGTTCGTCCCCATTGCCAAAGAGACCGGAATGATCGTACCCATCGGACTTTGGGTTCTCAAAGAGGCTTGCTCTCAGACCCGCGCCTGGAACGAACTCCCCGGTCATCCCCCCGTAGGCGTCTACGTCAACCTCTCCGTCGTGCAGTTGAGAAACCCGGACTTTGCCGAAGACGTGGAGCGCATCCTCCGGAGCACCGGCCTCGAAAGCTCGCGGCTCTGCATCGAGATCACGGAAAACCTCATCTCGGACTCTTCGCCGCTCGCCGCGACGCTCGCCTCCCTGAAGGCGCTCGGCGTCAGCCTCGCGATGGACGATTTCGGAACCGGTAACTCCTCACTCGCCACCCTGAGAAAACTCCCGCTCGACACCCTGAAGATAGACAGCGAATTCATCGACGGCCTCAAGGGCTTCGAAGACGAGGGGCGTATAGTCAAGGCCATTATCGAACTCGCCCACACCCTCGGCCTCAAGGTCGTGGCTGAAGGCGTAGAGACCGCGAGACAACTCACCTTGCTCCGGGAGATGGGCTGCGAGGTCGCTCAGGGATACCACATCTCGCGCCCCCTCCCCGCCGACGCCGCGGGCCGCCTCATCACCTCCGGTCTTCGCTGGCGTTAGAAAGGTTGGCGGCATCATGCGTTTCGGCACGCTGCCCGGCGACTTCGGCTTACAGGCGAGGGTGATGAAGCCGGGATACAAGGGTGTGTTGAGGAGTGCGTTGCTGTAACCCAGCCTCAGCTTTCTCGACGGCCACTGTAGCGTTCACCTCCGCCTCGGGCGCACCGGGATATACTCGCCTGAATGTCAGGCTCATCGAAGAACAGAGACTACTCAGGCGAAGCCAACATGGACTTCGGCGTTCGGGTCGCGGTGTTCGTGAGGCGCGGCGACAGCGTTCTGCTCGTCCGGCACGAGAAGCCCGGAAGAGAACCGTATTACGTACTCCCCGGCGGCAGGCTGGAACCGGGCGAGACCATCCCCGAATGCGCCGTTCGGGAGATGAAGGAGGAGACCGGCCTCTCAGTCGTGTTCGCGGGTGTCCTGTATGTGAACGAATTCCTGCGCGGCGGCGAAGGTGAGGATGAAGGTCGGCGTCACACGGTGGACATCACTGTATCCGCAACGCCCCGAGACGACCGTGAGGCCAAGCTCGGCTCCGACCCGGAGGTAAAGTCCGGCGAAGCCTCGACCCTGAGCGGTGTGGCGTGGGTTCCGCTCGGGGGGTTGCCTTCCGTAGTCCTGCTACCGGAGCAAATCAGAAAGCGCATCTCCTCCGATGCGATAAAGGAGCCTTCAGCTACCGAGGACATCTACCTCGGGGTCGGGAGGGGCTGACTCGGAGTCCGTACGGTCTACTCAGCAAGCGCTTCTTGCAACAGCGGCTTCGAGCCTGATACTGGCGTTTCTCACGGTCGGGGTCTTCTTCGTCGGGGTGTTCGCGTTCAGGTTGCTCGGTCTTCGGACACGATACTCGCTGGCGTCTCTAGGCATCGTGCGCCCGAAGGTCGGAGCTGTGGGCGGTGCGGGGCTCGGCTTCCTCGTGGGGTTCGGGGCGATCTTCGTCGGCGGTGTCCTGAGTGCAATCACGGCCCTCGTGCTCTCCCGGTTCGGCTACTCGACCGAGCGGACGATCCAGCAACCGTTCATGGACTCTCTGCAAACCTGGGTCGCCCAGAACCCGGCGCTCGCTATACCCGCCATCATCTTCGTGGTGGTCGTGATCGGCCCAGCCTGTGAGGAACTCGCCTTCCGGGGCGGCATCTTCAACGGCCTCAGGAACCTCGGGCTCTTCCTCTCCGACAGACTATCCCTTCAAAGGAACGAGAAGATATCAGGCCATCGTAAGGCCGCCTTGATCGGTGTCTCGACCGTGCTCGCTGCGGTTCTCTCATCAGTCTTCTTCGCGGTCTTGCACCTGGAACCGGTGATACTGCCATCGCTCTTCGTCTTTGCTCTCGTCCTCTGCTACCTTTTCCAGAAGACCGGAAGCCTGCTGCCCTGCTTCGTCGCTCACGCCACCTTCAACTCTTTCGCTACGGCGGTGATCATCCTCAGCGGCCTCGGAGCGCTCCCGCCCCTTCCCTCCTGACCCTGAACTCGAAAAAACGGCATAAAAAAGCGGCTCCCCCACTTGAAGCGGAGGAGCCGTACCCTGTGAGTTCACGTGAGCATCCGGTTTTCAAACACGTCCGCTTCCAACTACGAAGAAGGCGGAATAAAGTAACCCAGATCCCCTCGGGAATTTCGGTGGGCCTAGGTCAGAGCCACCTCTTCCGAAAGATGCCCACGTCTACTACTCGGCGCGTCTATCTGGATCACCTCCTCTCGCGTGCTTTCAACTCTTGCAGCAGTGTACTA
>JBPCNU010000240.1:0-4940 GCA_051000975.1 Rubrobacter sp. | reverse complement strand
GGTCCGGCACGTCTTCTTCGGAGCCGACCATCGCGAGAATGCGGCTCATCCCGACCGATCCGAGATAATCGAGGCAGATGGCGTCGTTCAGCAGTGAAGACTCTATAAAGGGCGCCGGCTCGGAGCCAGGCTGGTGAGCCTTTATGGCTTCCATGACGAGGCGGGTGGCATCAGCCGGAAAGTCCACATCGTTCAGGATGCGTCCGGCGACGGAGGCCGAGCGGTCGGCGTGCTCCTGGGCTTCGCGCAGGTTGTACGCCTTGTAGAGTCCGATATCGTGCAGGAGGGCTGCAAGGTTCAGAACCTGCTCATCATACTCAAGCCCTTCATCACGAGCGATATCCTTCGCAAGCTCGTAGACCCGCAGACAGTGCGAATATCCCCACACCGGGTGCGTTCCGACGCGGGCTACGATCTCCTCGATGTTGTGCAGAGTATTCCGGATCATGGGCAGAGAGTCTAACCGAATCGCCGGCCGTTCGTTGGGATATCTGTTGAGCTGTTAGTGAGCCTGAGTGCTTCGGAAGCTCGGGATTCTTTGCCGGGGAACGCCCCCGGATGCAGCAACTTCGCCAGTATCTCCACCCCGTCCACGAGCCTCGGGGCGGGCCGCGAGAAGTGCGAGTTCGCGTCCACGACCCAGACGTTTCCTTTCTTTACGGCGGCGAGGCTCTGGTAGGCTGGGATCTCACCGAGGGCCGGGACTTCTTCCATCGCCCGCTGTACGCCGAAGCCGCACGGCATCAGCACGACGACCTCCGGCTCCGCCTCGGCCACTTCCTCCCAGCTTATGCGCCGCGACGCCTCACCCGGCGCAGCGAGCACGTCTTCTCCACCCGCGAGCCGGACCATCTCCGGAACCCAGTGTCCGGCGGAGAACGGCGGGTCGAGCCACTCGATGCACGCCACCCGCGGACGTCCGAGGCCGGAGACCGTCCCTCCAACGGCATCCAGCTTGCTCCTCAGCCCGGCGACCTTCTTCCCGGTCGCGTCCCCGGTGCCGATGGCGCGGGCTATTCGGAGGGAATCTTCGAGTACGTCGTCCATGGAAGTCGGGTTCAGGATGAGGACTTCGGGCCGAACGCTCAGGCGAGACACGGCCCGCTTCACGAGGCTCTCGGAGACGGCACAGACCTCGCACAACCCTTGCGTTACCACGAGGTCGGGGCACAGTTCTTCGAGCAGCTTCGCATCGAGGGCGTAGAGGCTCCCGGCGTCCGACATCTCGCCCACCGCCTCGTCTATCTCGCGGCTCGTCATCGTCTTGTGATCTATCTTCGACGAGGTGAGATGCGGGAGGCCCTCGACGCCCGGCGGAAAGTCGCACTCGTGAGTAACGCCTACCAGGAGGGGCTGGGGGGATTCCGCCCCGGCGAAGTGGACCATCTCGGTTGCGGAGGGGAGGAGGGAGGCGATCCTCACATTCCGACCTCTAGCGCTGGCTTCAATAGCGTCGCTGGTTACTGGAGCTCTGATCATTGCGCCCGACGCTCCGGATATCGCGGAGCAGGCTCGCCTGCCCGATGTCGTCTATGGTGAGCATACCTGCGAGTTCACCGTTCTCGACGACGGGAATGGCGCGGAGGTTGTTCTCCTGCAGGAGTTTCTGGGCGTCGGTGAAGAGATCGGCGTTCGGGGAGATGGTCGGTACGTCGGTCTTCATCAGGTCGCGGACGGTTGCGAAGCGTTCTGGGGAGTTGGCGGCGTGGGAGATTTCGGTGCGGGTGATGATGCCCACGAGTTTGCCATCGTCGTCCACGACGGGGAAGTCATCCTGGTAACCGTGCAGCACCGCGTCGAAGACCTGTCCGAAGTTGTGCCAGGGCGTTACCGTCTCGGTGCGCCGCTTCGTTCCCATCACGTCGCGCACGCTGAGGCCGCGCAGCATCTCACGCTGGCGGACCATCTGCGCCTCACCCGACGCCCCGAAGAAGATAAAGACCGCGACCAGAGCGAGGAGCGGGTTGGTGAAGAGACCCAGGAGGAAGAACCCCAGAGCGGCGATCTGACCGATGGTAGAGGAGATGTCGGTGGCCCGGACCGCGCCGAGGCGGGTGGCAAGGAGGCCGCGAAGCACGCGTCCGCCGTCCATCGGGAAGGCCGGGATAAGGTTGAAGACCGCGAGGACGATGTTGATGATCGCAAGATACCCCAAGAAGCTCCCGACGCCCGTAACGCCGGTGAGCAGGTTCGGGACACCGCCGGAGAACCCCCCGAACAGCAGTGCGAAGCCGAAGAAGACGGGTGCGAGCACGACGTTCACCGCCGGGCCTGCAAGGGCTATTTTCACTTCGTCCCAGGGTTTCTCGGGCATGGACTTCATGCGGGCGACGCCACCGATGGGCAGGAGGGTTATATCGTTGATCTCGATGCCGAGCTTCTGGGCGGTTATGGAGTGTCCGTACTCGTGGAGCAGCACGCAGAAGAAGAGAGCGAGGATCAAAGCCCCCGTTACGAGCGCGGCGACGATGCTCTGATTCTGCGAGTAGGAGAGGAATCCGAAGAAGATCAAGAGCAAGAAGAACGTCCAGTGGACTTTTACGTCTATCCCGAATGCCCGGCCTATTTTGAAAGCGCTTCCCATACGCTCATGAGTCTACCCGAACCGGGCCGAAATGATGTACGTCCCCGCTCACACGGCGCCGTCCACCGCGCTGCTAAAATCCACTGATGGAGAAAACACCGGCAACCGAAGCAGCTGAAGAAGCAGCCGAAACCCGCCACACGCTCGTAACCGCGTCGGATGAGCTCCCGGAGGTCGTAGCCACCCTGAAGAAGGCCGAAGCCGTCGGGGCCGACATCGAGACGACGGGCCTCTCCCCCCGCCACTCACGGGTACGGCTCCTGCAACTCGCAACCCCGGACGAGACGTTCATCGTGGACCTCTTCGCCGTAGACATAGACGGCATCGAGCCTCTACGGGGAATTCTGGAAGGCGGTCCGGTGAAGGTGTTACACAATGCCAAGTTCGATTACGCCTTCCTCTTCGAACTGTATGGCGTGCGTCTCGCGCCCGTCTTCGACACGATGCTGGCCGACCAGATCCTCTCCGGCGGCAACCACGAGGGCCGGAGCTACGCGCTCGATGCAGTCGCAGAGCGGTATCTGGACGAGGAAGTGAGCAAGGAAGAGCAGCGCACCGACTGGAGCGGCGAGCTCTCCGAACGCCAGCTGGAATACGCCGCCAGGGACGCTCGGATACTTCTTCCGCTGTACGAGAAACTCCGGGCCGACCTCGAAGCACAGAAGTTGAAGCTCGTCGGTCGCATCGAGTTCGGGGCGGTCGGGCCGCTCGCGGAGATGGAGCTTGCAGGCATCAAGCTCGATGTGGCGAAGTGGAAGGAACTCGAAGTCGTCGTCCGGGAACGGCGCGACCTCGCCGCCGGGAAGCTGGAGTCGTACTTCCCCGAACCAGAGGGCATGTTGCCTCTGGAAGGCATCGGGCCGAGTCTGAACCTGAACAGCCCGAAGCAGATCACGGACGCCTTCAAGTCCCTCGGCATAGACCTTCCGGATACCAAAGTCTGGACGCTCCTCAAGGTCGAACACCCGGCGGCGAAGGCTCTTCTTCACTACCGCGAACTCCAGAAGAAGCTCGGTACGTACCTGGAGACATACCCGAAGTACATAGACGAGAAGACGGGGCGCATCCACGCGAGCTTCCTGCAGTGCCGGGTGCCGACGGGACGGCTCGCGTGCACGAACCCGAACGTGCAGCAGATCCCGAACGAAGACGAGTTCCGTAGCTGCTTCGTTGCCGAGGGGGGCAGCACGCTCGTCATCGCTGACTACTCGCAGATAGAGCTTCGCATCCTCGCCGAAGTCTCTGAAGACCCGGAGTTCGTGCGGGCGTTCAACGAGGGTGAAGACCTCCACAAACTCACCGCGTCCACGATGTACAGCATCCCGATGGAGTCGGTTACGAAGGAACAGCGCACAGACGCCAAGCGCATCAACTTCGGCCTGATGTACGGACGCGGGGCGAAGAGCCTCTCCGCGCAGCTCGGCACCGACGAAGCGCGGGGACGCAAGCTCATCGCCGAGTACTTCGCGAACTATCCGAAGGTGCAGCAGCTCCTCCACGAAACCGCCGATAGGGCGACGAAAGAGCGCACTTTGAGGACGCTCGCCGGGCGCGTCAGGAAGTTCCGTAACCCGGACGAAATGGGGAAGCAGGACCGGGGCGCGCTGCGGCGCGAAGCCATGAACTACCCTATACAGGGCGCGTCGGCGGACATCGCGAAGCTGGCCCTGATCTACATAAACAAAGCCCTGCGCCCCACCGAAGCCAGGCTAATAAACTCCATCCACGACGAGTTCGTTATCGAATGCCCGGAAGAGATAGCCCCAGAAATCAGCGAGAAAGTAAAACAGGCGATGACCTTCGCCGGAGAGAAGCTTCTCAAGAAGGTCCCCGTCGAGGTCGAGGTGATGACCTCGACGGAGTGGCGGAAGTAACGCTGTCGTCTAACCGATCGTTATACGTTTCAACTCTTCACAGAAGTGATCTATCTCTTCGTCGGTATTGAAATAGTGAACCGATGCGCGCAGTAGACCGTCAAGCTGGCGTCTCTTCATATCTATGAGCGTCGAGTTCGACGGCGCTACGGAGGTGTTGATCCCCCGCTCGGAGAGCTTTCCGGAAAGTTCCAGGGGTGTTTTTCGGTCGGAGGTCAGGGTTACGATGCCACACTGCTCCCGTCCGAGGTCGCGCACGGTGATGCCCGGTATCTCGCACACCCGCTCGCGCAAGGTCCTGGCAAGGGCTTTGACCCGGCTCTCTATATCCTCAAGGCCCCACTCAGAGGCGTAGTCGATGGCGACTCCGAGGCCGACCTTTCCGGCGAAGTTGGTCTCCCAGTTCTCGAACCTGCGGGCGTCCGCACGTATCTCGTAGGTATCCTCGGAGGTCCAGGTCGCGGCGTGGAGATCCAGAAACG
>JBPCNU010000239.1:0-7956 GCA_051000975.1 Rubrobacter sp. | reverse complement strand
CTCCTTTGAGATGCCGTTCGCGAGGTCCGAGAACGTCGCCGTCCCCTTGTCCGCCGCCACCACGAGATAAGGGTCGTCTCCGTCGAGGCGCACGACCCCGGCGGGCGGAACTATCTCGCCCGAAGCGTCGAGGTCGTCCGTCAGGTCGAGCATGCCTCGTATCAGTGTTTCGTAACAATGTGTGACTTCGCGCTGCATAGTCTCCCGGTCGGCGTTCGCGGGGGGTCTTTTGACGATGAAGCCGCCCTTCGCCCCGACGGGGATGATCACGGCGTTCTTCACCATCTGGGCTTTCATGAGGCCGAGTACTTCGGTTCGGAAGTCTTCGCGGCGGTCGGACCATCGGATACCGCCCCGGGCAACGTCGCCCCCGCGCAGGTGGACGCCCTCCATGCGCGGGGAGTAGACGAAGACCTCGAACTTTGGGCGGGGCCGGGGGAGTTCCGGGATCTCACCCGGATCCAGCTTGAACGAGAGGTAGGGGAGCGGGCTGCCTTCGGCGTCGGTGCGATAGAAGTTCGTGCGGCGCATGGCGAGGACGACGTTCAGGAAAGAGCGGATGATGCGGTCTTCGTCGAGGCTCGCTACGCTGTCGAGGGCGGAGTTTATCTGGGCGACGAGGCTCTCTGCGGCGGCTCCGGCGCGAGCGTTGTCCTGGCCCTGACGGCGCGGGTCGAAGCGGGCTTTAAAGAGCCGGACGAGCAGGCGGGAGACGTGCGGGTTGCGGGCGAGGGTGGACTCCATGTAGGACTGGGAGAACGTCAGGTCTGTCTGACGGAGGTATTTGCAGACCGAACGCAGGACGGTGATCTCCCGTGAGTCAAGCCCGGCCCTCAGGACGAGCCGGTTGAAGCCGTCATCTTCGACCTCGTAGTCCCAGACGCGCCGGAAGACCTCCTGAAAGATGTCGCGCACTTCTCCGGTGTCCAGCGAGCGTTCGGCGCGCAGGCCGAAGTCGTGGATCCAGAACCGCTCCACAGCGTCGGGCCCGCAGACCGGGCGGACCTCGAACGGCCCGATCTCATCGATAACCGTAACGCCCATGTGCTCCAGGAGCGGCAGGACTTCCGAGAGGGAGACTATCTTCCCCTTGCGAAACAGCTTGAAGCGCAGATGGTTCTCCGGCTCCTCCAGGCGGTGGTAGAGGCTCATGCCGAGGTCGCCGTCTTCTTCGAGTAACTCCAGGTGATTTATGTCCGGGTGGGCGCGGCGGGCGAGGAATTCCTCTTTGTAGCCCGCCGGGAAGGCGTCCCGGTAGCGGTAGAAGAGCGTCGTGCCACGCTCCTCGCCGAAGCCCTCGACGAGCGACTCGTAGAGGTCGTCCGTCCAGGTGTGGGTCGCCCGGAAGACTGCGTTCTCGATCTCGTCGAGATCATAATCCTCCGTGTCCTCCGGGTCGGCGTAGATGACGAACAGGAGCCGCGCCAGCACGGACTCGGAGAGCCTGACGGAGAAGTCCACGCTCCTGGCGTTGAAGCGCGACTCGAGCAGCTCGCGTATCCGCACTCGCGCCCCGGTGTCGTAGCGGTCGCGCGGCACGAAGACGAAGCAAGAGACAAACCTGCCGAACGTATCGCGCCGGATAAAAGTCTTGATCCGGTGCCGCTCCTGCAACCGGAGCATCCCGAGCGAGATGCTCCGCAACTCCGAAAGCGGCGTCTGTATGAGCTGGTCGCGGGGATAAGACTCGAAGACCTCCAGAAGCGACTTCTCGTAGTGGCTGTGCTCAGGGAAGGACGCATCGTTCAGAATAGAGCGCACCTTCTCCCGGACGATCGGGATATCCAGCGCGTCGGACGAGTACGCCGACGATGTATAGAGCCCGAGGAACCGCCGCTCCCCGATGACGTTCCCCTCCGCGTCGAACTTCTTCAGGCCGATGTAGTCCAGGTGCGAAGCACGGTGGACTCGGGACTCGGCGTTCGTCTTCGTCAGGTTCAAGAGGCTCGGCTCGCGGGCCAGCCGCCGCGCCTCCGGTGAGAGCCGCTGAAAGCTCTTAGACACCGCCCCGCCCGACGAGCCGTTCGCAGAACCGTCGCCGGGGCGGCGCAGGATGCCGAGGCCGGAGTCCGGGACGGCTCTTAGCACGTCTTCGCCCTCCTCTTCGACAAGGTCGTAATCCCGGTATCCGGTAAAGGTGAAGTGGTCGGCGACGAGCCATTCGAGGAAGCTCGCCGCGTCCCTCGCCTCCTCGGCAGCTACCGTTGCGGGTGGGGATTCCCTGAGTTCCGGGGCGATCTCCGAGACGCACTCCTTCATCGCACCCCAGTCTGAAACGGCGGCCCGCACTTCGGAGAGGACTTGTTCGAGGCCTTTCCCGAGCCCGTCCAGGACTTCCGGCTCCGTGCGGCGTTCTATCTCGACGTGGATGACGGATTCGCGAACGGAGCCCTGCAGTTCGGAATTCTGCGCTTCGGGGTCTTGCACTTCGGAGTCGGGTGGCAGGATGCCGGTAAGGTTGCCTTCGTCATCGCGGTGGACGGCGAAGATGGGATGGAACATCAGCCGGATGCCGTGCCCGAGGCGACCGAGTTCGACGCCTACCGAGTCCACGAGGAAGGGCATGTCGTCCGTCGCTATCTCGATAACCGTGTGCGTTGACTGCCAGCCGTCCTGCTCGTGGTCGGGGTTGTAGACGTGGACTTTGGATTCGCCGGGCTTGCGGCGTCTCAGGAAGTTGTAGTGTGAGACTGCGGCCCCGTAAACGTCCACCGGGGACTGCTCGGAGAGGTCTTCGTCCGGCACCCAGGCGTAATATTGTCGGACGAACTCCTCGACCTCGAGGGCTTGATCCCCTGCGAACTGGCTCGCAACTCGCTCGACTACCCGCTCGATAACC
The DNA here is from genome assembly GCA_051000975.1 of Rubrobacter sp. Lineage (GTDB taxonomy): Bacteria > Actinomycetota > Rubrobacteria > Rubrobacterales > Rubrobacteraceae > Rubrobacter. The sequence goes on along the minus strand of JBPCNU010000239.1, from coordinate 5,117 downwards.
TCGTCCTTCGCCAACATCCCCGCACCTCCGGCTGGCTTCGACTCCGTCGTCCGTCCCTGTGCAATCCCTTATGAGCATTATATGCTCGCTTCCGGCCCCGGATGTTACGCCCGGATGAACGTCCCGGTAACGAGCGTCTGGCCCGTTAGTTCATGCTATTCGGTCGAGTTACTTGGTAGAGCCATTTGGTAAGGTTATTTTGGCTGCATCCTGATGGCCCCGTCGAGGCGTATAACCTCACCGTTGAGCATTTCGTTCTCGACGATGTGCCTCGCGAGGGCGGCGTACTCCTCCGGCTGACCGAGGCGGCTCGGGAACGGGACCTGCTTCCCGAGGGAATCGCGTACGTCTTCGGGGAGCCCGGCGAGCAGGGGCGTCTCGAAGATACCGGGGGCGATGGTCATTACGCGGATACCGTGCCGGGCGAGTTCGCGGGCTATCGGGAGGGTCATCCCGACTATGCCGCCCTTCGACGCGGAGTAGGCTGCCTGTCCAATCTGCCCGTCGAACGCCGCCACGCTCGCGGTGTTGACGATCACGCCACGCTCGCCGGCCTCATTCGGCTCGCCCTCGGACATCTTCAGGGCCGCGAGCCGGATGGCGTTGAAGGTGCCGATCATGTTGATAGTAACGACCTGCGTGAACATCTCCAGAGGATGCGCCCCGTCACGCCCTAGCACCCGCGAGGCCGGGCCGATCCCGGCACAGTTCACAAGCCCCTGCAACCCTCCGAACTCGCCCGCCGCCGTATCAACGGCGTTCTGTACTTCGTCCCCACTAGTGACGTCCGTCTGCACGAAGCGGGCCGCAGAGCCGATATCGGCGGCGGTCTCCTCGCCGGCCTCTTCGTTCACCTCCGCGAGCACGACGTTCGCCCCGCCCGCAGACAGGTTCCTCGCCGTGGCCGCCCCCAGCCCCGAACCGCCACCCGTAACGACAAAGGTGCTTCCCTCCAGCTTCATGCTGCTCCTTTCGGTCTTTTGCAAAGTCCTTCCCTGTAGGCATTATCCCCACATTCGAGGCGTGTGTCCGGCTAGAATGTAGCGGGAAAGGATTTGCCAGACAGTCACAGGGGGATGATATGGACTTCGCGCTCACCGAGAGACAGCGGCAGATAAAAGATGAAATAGCCCGCTTCGCCGATGAGGAGGTAGCCCCTGGAGCCGCAGAGCGCGACGCGACCGATACCTACCCCAACGACATCTTCGAGAGGCTCTCGGAGATGGACTACATGGGGCTGAGCGTGCCGCAGGAGTCCGGTGGGGCGGGGGAGGACTTCGTCTCGTACGCTATCGCGCTCGAAGAACTCAGCCGGGCCGACGCGGGGGTCGGGGCGACGCTGGCCGTTCACACGAGCGCGGGGACGCTCCCGATCCTCCTCTTCGGCACGGAGGAGCAGAAACGGCGCTGGGTTCCGCAGCTTGCGAGCGGCGAGAAGATCGGGTGCTTCATGCTCACGGAGCCGAACATCGGCTCGGACACGAGCGCGATGGAGGCGACCGCCGAGAAGGTGGACGGTGGCTACTCGCTGATGGGGCACAAGCAGTGGATCACGAACGGTCGCATAGCCGAAACGGGCATCGTCTTCGCCCGAATCCCCGACGTCGGCCCGACCGCCTTCATCCTCCCGATGGACGCCGCCGGCCTCTCGTTCGGCAGGCACGCGAAGAAGATGGGCGTTATCTCAGCCACCACCGACGACGTGATACTGGACAATGTCTTCGTGTCGGAGAGGGATCTGCTCGGCGAGCCGGGGAAGGGTTTGCGCGTCGCGCTCGGGACGCTCGACCCCGGACGCATCGGCATCGCGGCCCAGGCCACGGGCATCGCTGAAGCCGCCTTCCGACACGCTACCGCCTTCGCCGCCGAACGAAAAACCTTTGGTAAGGCGATAGCCGAGCACCAGGCCATCGCGTTCAAGCTGGCCGAGATGCAGGTGAAGATCCGGGCCGCGAGGCTCCTCACTTACGAAGCCGCCTGGCTGAAGGATGCGGGCGAGCGCGTAACGGAGGCCGGGGCGAGGGCCAAACTCTTCGCGTCGCAGACGGCGAACGAGGTGGCTTTCGAGGCGGTTCAGATCCTGGGCGGAAGAGGCTACATGAGAGACGAAGGCCCGGTCGAGCGACTCTACAGAGATGCTCGCGTAACCGAAATATACGAGGGTACGTCCGAGATCCAGAAACTCGTCCTCTCCCGCGCCATCCTGAGAGAACACGCCGCTTCTCTGGAAACCCCGGCGGGCGTCGAGGAGAACACGACCGTCGTTGGTTAGTTGCCGGTTAGGATTCGTTACTTCTACAATACTTCTTGCCATAGATTGATACTCCGGTCTGCGAGTGTATACTTCGCAGGCTGCTTTACTGAGAAATTACGTCCACGATCTCCGAGACGCCGAGCTGATGAGCTTCTATGAGCCTCTTACGGTGTCTCTTTTTTGTGTCTCGTGTCTGTCTTGGACCGGAGTTTTTCGGTGCGAACGGCCGCCCACGACGTAGGCTCCTTACGGTGGCGCGGACTGTAATCACAGGATAGATAGACGAAGGGATACATATGACTGTAGAAATACCCGCCGAGGCGACGCATGCCTCTTTCGAGTCGTTCGAGGATCTGCACGTATCGGAGCATATCCGCCGCGCCGTAGAGAAGATGGGCTGGGAGAAGCCGTCTCCCATTCAGGCTCTCGCGCTACCCGCGCTCCTCGAAGGCGACGACGTAGTCGGGGTCGCGCAGACCGGGAGCGGGAAGACCGCAGCGTTCTCGATCCCCATGATCGAAGGCCTCAACCCCCACGAGTGGGGCGTGCAGGCCCTTATCCTCGCCCCGACGCGGGAACTCGCCGCTCAGACCGCTGAGGAGATAAGAAACCTCTCCGGCGACCGGCCGGTAAAGCCGCTCGTCGTGTGCGGCGGGATGAGCATGAATAATCAGATCACGGCCCTCAAGGCCAAGCCGCGCAGCAAGAAGAACCGCACCCGTCCGGTGCAGGTCGTAGTCGGGACGCCGGGGCGTATCCTGGATCACCTCCAGCGCGGCACGATGGACCTCTCGTTCGTCAGGTACCTCGCGCTGGACGAGGCCGACCGGATGCTCGACATGGGCTTCGCCCCGGACGTGGCCCGCATCCTGGCGAAGACCCCGAACGAGCGTCAGACGGCGTTGTTCTCGGCGACGATGCCGAAGGAGATAAAGAAGATAGTCGAGCGGCACATGCGCTCCCCGAAGTGGATGGCGGTCGAGAGCAAAGTCCAGACGGTTGACACCGTCGAGCAGGTCTACTACCGCGTAAACGGGCAGGACAAGATAGGCGCGCTCAAGTCCATCATAGACGCCGAGGAAGACCCGTCGGCCATCATCTTCCGGCGCACGAAGCGCGGCGCGACGAACCTGCACAAGCAACTCGAACGTCAGGGCTACCGGGCTGGGCTGCTTCACGGCGGCAAGACGCAGGCCCAGCGCACGAAGGCCCTTGAGTCCTTCGACCGGGGCCGGACGAACGTCCTCGTCGCGACGAACGTAGCCTCGCGCGGCCTCGACATCCCGAACATCTCGCACGTCATCAACTTCGACCTGCCGGAAGACGCCGACACCTACGTGCACCGCATCGGACGCACCGCAAGGGCCGGTAAGGAAGGCATCGCGGCGACGCTGCTCACCGAGTCCGAGCTGCGCGAGTTCAACCGGATGAAGAAGACTCTCAAGGTCAACGTTACGGAGAGCAAGCTCCCGAAGGCGACCTTCCAGAAGTCGGCCTAGCCCCCGAACCTCTCACACTCTCACAGGCCCGGATGAACCTTCCGAGGATTCTCTCCGGGTCGTAGACAGGTCTCAGCCCGCCGTTCCTGACTTCTTTACTTACGCTCGGGTCCGGCGGGCTGGTCGCGGCCCACTCCGGCGGCGCGACACCGAACTCGACTTCGAGGCCGGAAGCGGTCACGAACCGGCGCTCGGTGTAGAGCGGCCCCCAGTCCTGAGTGCGGATGAAGCCGATCCCCCCGAGGTCGTGCATCCACCCGTCGTCCTTCAGACAAGACTCTTTCTCCGTCGTCAGGATGATGAGGTCCACATCGGACTCCATCCCCGCCACGCCGTGCGCCCACGAACCCGCGAGCCCGACCGCCTCAATGTCGGAGCGTTCGTGAGATAAACGTCGCACCCGTTTGAGGAGCCATGCGACTTCGGCCTCACGCTCCGGCGTGGTCTTCGCCTTCCCCCGGTGCAACGTTATTCTTCCCCGTCGAAGTAGCCGACCTCCTCCTTTGTTGAAAGGAACTTGCTGAAGGTTCGCTTCTCCTTATCTCCGCCGGGGGCCGCGCCGCCGAAGAGGCCGACCTTCCCCGAGTCCGGGTAGACCATCACGTCCGGGACGTTCATCGTCGAGAAGCAGAGGTACTTGAGCGGCGCGTCGGAGTTGTTGACGAGCCTGTGCGCTCTTGCCTCTCCGGCGAGAAACGTCGCGTAGTCTCCCTTCGAGACCGTAAATTCCTCATCCCCGATCATCAGCGTTCCGGAGCCTTCTACAACGAAGATCGCCTCCTCGTTAGCGAGATGGTAGTGGCGAGGCCAGGCTTGCTTTCCGGGTGGGACTTCGTAGAGGCTGCAACCCAGCTTCTCGCCTCCTGTGGCCGTACTCAGGGATTTCCGGCTGTAGCCGAACCGCTCGCCGTGCGACACCTCGCTCGGCTTGATGTCCCGTTCGCTTACGACCCTCGGGTGTGCCTTCGGGCGGGGTTCCGGGTGCGCGTCCATCACGTTCTCCTTTCGGTGGGCGGGGCCGGAACGGAGCTCGGCCTATGATGCGGTCTATCCAAACGGTCCATGAGGGGCTCTGGCGGAGACCACCAGCAACCCGGCCTTCTCGCACCACCTCACGTAGCTCTCTTCCGCGCTGACGGCGCGCATCACGGTGAGCTTCGTTCCGATGTAAGCCTCCTCGGAGATCTCACCCCGCTTCCGCCGTTCTTCGAGGTTCCGCTCCCGCTCCTTGTAGTACGCAAGCCTCTCCTCGTGGAGTCTTCGGGCCTCGTCCAGGAGCCCTCGCGTCGTCTCCGCTGGCAGCATCCCGTAGCTCAGGGCCTTGACGAGCTGCTCGTCGCGGGTCGCGGGAACGTCGGCGGGCT
>JBPCNU010000238.1:0-6185 GCA_051000975.1 Rubrobacter sp. | reverse complement strand
GGTACGTCAGGCGCAGCCGCAGGCGGTTCTGGAAGGGCGAAGACGACTCGGACAAGAAGGCGGCCCACTCGACGCTGTACGAGTGCCTCGTCACCGTAACGAAGCTGACCGCCCCGTTCACCCCCTTCGTGGCCGAGAAGCTCTACCAGAACCTCGTCCGAAACGTGGATGCGAACGCGCCGAAGAGCGTCCATTCCGCCAGGTGGCCGGATGCCGATGACTTTCCTGTAAATACTGAACTCAGTTGGCAGATGGCGTACGCCAGACGAATAGTAGCGATGGGTCGTACGGCTAGAAATACAAGTGCTGTCAAGACTAGACAGCCTCTTAGAGAAGTAATCATTGTCTTAGGGTCAGACGCAATAGCTTTAGATGAATCAAGTCAGGGACACATAAAGCAGGGAATCGAAAGCTTAAAGGAAATAGTCCTCGACGAACTCAACGTGAAGGGGCTTCGATTCGGTTCCACCGAGGACGTGACGGCGTATTCCCTAAAACCGAACCTCGGGGTCGTCGGGCCGAAGTACGGAAGGCTCGCGCCGGAGTTGCGCCGGATGCTCGCCGAGGCATCGCCGGAGACGGGGGCGAAGGCGGCGGCGGGTGAAGACATCGCCGTGAACGTTGAGGGGCGTGAGATCATCCTCTCGACCGGGGAGTTGCTGATCGAACCAACAGAGCGGCCCGGCTACGCCCTGGAGCGGGAACAGGACCTCGCGGTCGCCCTCGCAACGGAGCTCGACGAAGAGCTGGTGGACGAAGGTCTCGTGCGCGAGCTCGTCCACAAAGTGCAGAGTCTCCGGCGGGAAGAGGGATTCGAGATCGAGGACGCGATCAGCGTCACGCTCTCCGGCAGCGAGCGTATAACGGCCCTTCTCTCCGGCGGCTGGGGCGAGTATTTCAAGGCGGAGGTACTTGCGAGGAGCCTCACCTTCGGCAGTCCGGACAGAGAATCGTTCACCGTGGAGGGGGAGAAGATCGGGGTAGAACTGAACAAAATCGCCTAGCCTATCAGCTGATCGGGCAAGCTGCGAAAATAACCTGCGGCGCAAACGGGTATCATGTATTCTGCGGTGGAAAGTTTTCGTCGTGGTGACACCGAAGTAGATGATAGGGAGGTCCTCGTGTTTGGCAGTAAGAGTCGGGCGGAGAAGCTGAAAGAGCAGGCGGAAAAGGAAGCGAAGGCTCACCTGCCGCTGGCTTCGATAGCCGCTGCTGCGGCGGGCGCGAGGCCGATACTGGAGAGGCTCCTCTACGACGATGATCTCAGGAAGAACGTTCAGGATCTGGTCGAGTCCCTGCAGGATATAACGCACGAGGTTCAGGGCGAGAACCCCCGTGACGTGCTGGCGAGGCTCTGGGACGACGAGAAGCTGCGTGGCAGCCTGGAATCGGCCTCGGTGGCGGCTCAGTCCGGCGGCAAGCGTCTGCGGGGCGAGAGTCTATCCGAGCCCGGCGGCAAGGGAAGAAAGCTCTTCTTCCTGATCGTCATCGGCGGCCTGGCCTACCTCTTCTTCAGCCCGAAGACCGGCCCCGAAGCACGACGGCTCGTCAAGGAGACCGTCGAAGCAATAAGCTCCAACTAACACCGCTTCACACGCAGTACCGCGAAAACCCCGCCCCAGTGAAAGTCAGTGCGGGGGTTTCGGTTTTCCTTCTGCCGCTGCTGCTTTGTAGCCCTAGCCCGAGGTGGGCTCGGGGATCACACCCTCGGATTCCCGGTCGAAGGCGGCTCCGGCTCCGGTTCCGTTCTCGTCGATGAAAGCGGCTCTAAGGGCGGAGAACCCGGTCAGTATTTCCTGCCGCGACCGCTCGGCCTTGTTGCGGGCTGTGTCGCTGGACGTCCCCTCCCCCGAGAGACGCTCGGCCCGCCTCCCGTAGCGTTCGGCCCGGTCGAAGAGGGGCTGGTTGCGCCGGGTGTAGGTCAGGATCTCCTGCGCCGCCTTCGACAGCAACGCCTCGTCGAGCGGCTTCGACGCCGTTGCGTCTGGTTGGCGAGCCGGTGCTTCGGACCTGTCGTCTTCGGGCTTACGGTCTCTACGAGCCCCGAAGAACCCGGAGACGGTCTCCTTGATGGAGCCACCGAGGGAACGCAGGCTAGAAGATACAGAAGACGTTATACTTTCCTCACTCATGGACCTAATGATAAACCTTCGCCGCGCTATCGTCGTGCTAACGCTCACTATCACAGCGACCGGACTGTACGGATGTTCCTTTTTGCAGGACTCCAGAGAAGAGGCGAACGCGGCTTTCGAGTCGGCGAACACCTCCATAGACCAGCACAACCAGCTCTTCGCCGAGGCTCGCGACACCTACGAGGCGGTCAAGGAGAACATCGAGGCGGGAGACAACCCCGACGGTCAGCGTGAGGATATAGTCCGGGCCAGAGAAGACCTGCAGGAAGCTCGCGGACATCTGCAAGAAGCCTCTGACGAACTCAGCCCAATATCAGAGATGAACGTTGACGAACCGGTCAGGGAGTACGCTCGGACGTTCTCCAGGGCCGTTGACCAGCAACTGGCCGCCGAGGCCACGGAGATAGAGTTCTACGAGCTTCTGGAAGAGAACCCCTCCCTCGACGGTAGCCGCGACGAAGCCCTCAGCTTGCTCGAAGAAGTCGGCAACGGCTACGCCTCGGCGGAAGAAGAGTACGGACGAGCGCAGCAGCTCGCCAACGACAACTCAGACATCATCAGCCCGACGAGCTCCGGCAACACGGGGTAAACACAGAGTAGTAGGCAGCTACCCGCTCTCTCCGACCCGCCGGAAGACCTCCACACCTTCTTTGGAGAAAACCTCGACGAACTCCCCGCTGCGTTTGAGTTCCTGCGTGGACTGCAGGCTCAGCACCGGCTCTATCTGCGTGTCGTAGCCGGGCGCGCTCTCGTCGAGGACTACGTAGTCGGCGTCCAGAACCGTCGGGAAGAGGTACAGGTAGCGGCGGTGGGCCAGATGCGGCCCAATATTGTTCGTCGCAGAGACCTTCGCGTCGTCGGGAACGAGAGCTATCGCTTCGCGTAGGGCTTCGCGGTGGGCGGCCGGGGAGGGGTCTATCACCGAGCGGTAGTTCGATGGAGCGTGGAAGAAAGGCAGAGGCCCGGCGAGGAAGACCATCTGGGCGCCGAAGAGCATTATGCAGAACGCAAGGACGAGCGGAACCCGTGACGAAGCGAGCGGCGCGATGGACAAAATGTGCAAGGCGCTCAGCCGCTTCAAGCGCAGGATACGCATCAGGTTCGCCAGCCCCGCTGCCGCCGCGACGTAGGTGAAGGGTAGGATCGCCGCCGAGTAATGATAGTAAGTGTTCGTCATCTGAGGGCGGTCGGAGAGCAGGTTGATGGCAAGCTCTGAGGCCGGGATCACGAGCAGGTGTGGCGCGAGCAGCCCGAGGAACCCGCTCATGCCGAAGAGCTGGGCGAAATACGTCCACCGCGCCGGGGTGAACATGTACGACAGCACGAAGAACGGGTCTGTCAGGGCGGTCTTCACCACCCCACTCATCGAGCCACCGAAGGCGACGTAGCGTTCCTCGACCAGCCCGCTCGAAGCCTCGGTATTGAAGGCCGGGATCAGGACGAGCATCGTCAAAAGGAAGACCCCGACGCCCCCGATGAACGTCAGCACACCCCACCTCGGTCTGCGCTCGATGAGGATCATATAAACCCCCATCATCGCCACGACGAGCGAGATGCCTTCTTTGGTCAGCGTCGCGAGTACGGCGAAGATAAGGAACGGCCAGAGTCGTCTCTCGAGGACATAGTGGAAGGCGAAGAGCAGGAAAGTTCCGGCCATCATCTGGGCGTGGTAGTCGAAGAGGTTTGCGGCCTGCAAGCCGGGGTTCAGCAGGTAGGCGACGGCGATGAAGGCGGCGGGCCAGCCGCGCTTCAGGAACCGTCTCGCGAGCCAGTAGAGCGGGATAGCCCCGGCCCCCACGACGACGGCCTGGGAGATAAGCAACCAGTACGGCGTCGGGAAGATCCAGTACAGCGGCACGTACAGGAGCAGGAGGAGGTCGGCGTGGTTCTTCAGGCGGGAGGTGATCTCACCCACCTCGTCCGTCGCCTCCAGGATTCGCCCGTGAGCCGAATTCCAGACGGCCTGATCCATGTTTCCGAGATCGAAGCGCGAAGATGCAAAGACCTCGTGCTTGTAAACCGCGAGAAACGCTATGGAAACCCCGTACAGCACGGCGCATACTAGGACCAGTTGCTCCGGCCCGAACCACTCCCTGAACCTTGCGAGCCGACCGCGTTCTACAAGAGTTTCTTCGGTGGGTTCGGCCCCGCCGGGCCGCTCACGAACCTGCAAAACTTCTCCACGAATAGGGGGCGGGAGCGGTCCATTCGGCGGACCTCGGCACGTCGAGGCCGGACTCGCGCATCATTTCGATGGCCGTCGCGTTCGGCTGCACGTCTCGTATCCGGTTGACGACGCGGCCGTCGTCCAGGCTCCGAACCGTGAGTACGGACTGACCCTCGTCGAGCGTGGTGACGTAGGTTCCGTCGTAGCTGATCTGCGGGTAACGACTCCCGGCTTCGACCGTTGCCGCTGTCTTCTCGAAGGTCCAGTTCGCCGGGTCGAACAGCCCGACCCCGGTCCTCTGGCCGTCCGTCCAGAGTACGGCCATCCGGTAATCGAGGTTCGAAACGGGGAGCGACGGGTCATAGACCCCGAGCCCGTCGGCCCCGCTCACGGGCATCTCGGCGGTTCCGGCGAGGGCGGTGAGTCGCGAATCCTCGAAGCCCGCCCCGACCGGACGCTCGTCGAAGACGGCGGTGTTGGAGTCGAAGTTGTACGAGACGCGTCCGACGCGGTTCTCAGTCCGGTAGACGACCGCCTGTCGGCGCTCGAAGAAGTCGTAGGCGGTGAGGGAATTGGTCGAGCTGGCCGCATCGTTGCCCGCACCGCGAGGCCCCGGAAGCCAGGCGTAGAGGGAGTTCTGGGCCGTCCAGGCGGCTCCGAGGATGGGGAGGACGCCCTCACCCTCGCTGTCGGGCTCCATGTAGCGGCGGCTCGCCCCGCTCGCCGTCAGCACCGCTACGTTCGGTGGCACGGCCTCCGAGAAATGCTCTGCCATGAGCCACGCCCGGTCATAGGAGTAACCTCCGTAGACGAGCGCTTCGCCGGGGTCGGCGGTCTGTATCAGGGCGTTCGTCCCGCGTACGAGGTCGGCCCCGTAGAGATCACCCCGGATGTTCCCCTCGCTCTCTCTGAAGACGGTGAAGGAGAGACTCCGGGAGCCGCCGTTCAGGAGCGGCGAGGCAGCGAACCCGCCGCGTTCCTTCGGGTCGTAGACGACCGTTCTCTCGCCGCCTTCGGGGGGGACGGAGTAGATGCCGCCATCTGAGGAAGCGTAGACGATCTGCTGCCCCCGTCCCTCCGGCGTCGCGGCCCCGGCGGCGACGAAGAGGCCCGCGAGCGCGGCGAAGATCAGGAACCCGTACCTCGCAAGGGCCGAGGCAAACCCCGGTCGTCGCTCCAGAAGGGCGTCCACCTGTGCGCCGATCACCCGCGCCATCCGCTTCGTAAGGATCCTGATGGTCTTGGAAAGGTTCACGCCCGTCAGTATATCCGAGCCTCCGGGCAGCCCCGCTCCACGACCAAAAGCCCGAACGACCCCCGCCCGACCTGTTGCGCGTGGCTCCGGGACGGGTGTATAAGAGGCTGCGCCAATAGGGAGCGCATCGGAAGGTAAACGGGCATGGGGTACTCCATCATTCGGGGAGTCCTCGAAGCTCTCCGATGCGAAGGAGCATCTCCATGCCCGCACTCCAAAAATACATCATCGAGCCTATCTGGGAGCAGTTCGAAGCCCTGTTGCCCGAACGCGACGTGGACCACCCTTTTGGCTGCCACCGCTCTCGCGTCCCCGACAGGGTGGTCCTCGAGAAGCTGGTGCAGGTCCTGGTGTTCGGCTGCGCGTACTGGCGGATCTCCGACGAAGGTTGCTCTCGGAAGGCGGGTGCATAGTGGCAGGAGGAACCAGGGCCGGAGCCTCCGCAGAGAGACCCCGGCCCGGCGTGGTCGTGATCTCAGCTGAGTCTTTGGACAATCCCTGACATCTCTTCGCGGTCGTAGGCGCGCAGCGTCGTGGTCCTCAGGTTGCCCCCCGAGACAAGGTCGAGCACCATCGCGGTGGCGCTCTCGTCGTCGGGGGCTTCGAGTATAGAGACGAGGTCGTAGGGACC
>JBPCNU010000237.1:0-3640 GCA_051000975.1 Rubrobacter sp. | reverse complement strand
GTCCCTACCCTGCGCGGCCCGGTCTATCTCCGCCTGAACTTCCGCCGAGACCCCGACGATGTCGCCCTGGTTCTCCGACTCGCCGAACCCACCGCGACCGTTGGCGAACATCTCTTCCTTCGCGAGCTTGTCCGCGTCGCCGCTGGAACCATTGCCGTTGGAGCCGTTGCCGTTCGAGGTGCGCTCGTTGAAGTCCTGGAAAAGAGAGTCAACGGCCTGTTCGTTCCCGGCGGCCTCTTCGGCCCGGATCTGATCCCCTATGGCGTGCATCGAGTCCATCGCGCCCGGGGGCAGAATGGTCTCTATGACCTCGTCTATGACGGTCGAGGTTATAACGGTGTAGCCCTTCTCGATGGCGTACCGGATGACCGCGCCGCTCGCCATGCCGACGACGAAGCCCGGTACGCGGTCCATGCGCTGCACGGCCTCGTCGGTCCAGGTCATGTGCTCTTCGGCGGTGTAGAGGTCCGGGGCCTGGAACTCGTAGTTGCCGACGAGGATGTTCGTCGGGAGGTAGCGCATCATGTTCTCGGTGTTGCCGCCGATGTCCATCTCGTCGTCGGAGTGGTAGCCGATGCGTCCCATCACGACACACGACGGCTTTACCTCGTTTACGTACTTCATCGTCTGCTCGAACGGCTTGCCCGCGAGGAGCGTCGTCTTCAGCTCGACGCCTTCGTCGGCTGCAATCTTCTTGGCTATTTCGAGGTGCGCCGTGTAGATCTTGGCGAGGCCGGAGTCAATAATTTCCTCGTGCAGCTTCTCCTGCTCCTTGAACCGGAAGACCTTCTGGGCCTTGCTCGAAAGCACCCCGGCGATGGAGTGGAACATCGCGTAATGGAAATACGGATCGAAGACGCTTATAGCCTCCACAGTCCCGCCGAACTCCTTGGCTAGGTCAATCGCCCGCTTCAATCCACCGAGCGACTTCGCCGAGCCGTCAACCGCGACGACGATGTGCTCGAACGGCATCCGGTCGAGATCCTTGACGATCAAGGTATCGGCTTTCGTGGTGCGCCTCACGACGCGCTCCGTGACCGTACCCAGAACGGTGTCCCGGACGGCGGCCATCCCCATCGCCCCGATGACGAGGAGGTCGTAGTTCCCCGAGTTCACGTCCTCGGCGATGACCTTGAAGTTCTTGCCTTCGAGCGAGCGACGAACGAGCTCGATGTCGTGCTTCTCGCAGAGCGGCTCCAGAACATCTATGTAGGAGTCGGTGATGATCTCAAGGCCCTTGGTGATGAGCTGGTCGTGGATCTTGCGCTGACGCTTCATCTCGTCTTCGTCGCGGAACTCCTCGGGGAGGCCGGACTCCATCTGGCGGAAGCGCACGTCGTGCATCTTCGCCGCGTAGGCGTGACAACCCGCCACCTTCCCGCCGAACTGCCGGGCGATATCAACCCCGATGACACACGCCTGGTTCGAGTAGTCCGAGTTATCTACCGGGACGTAAATGTTCTTGTACATACTTCCCCTAGCCTCGCCTTTTCAGCTTCTTATGTTCCTGCCTGCTCCGTTGTTCCCTGTCGAAAAACACCGGTTACCCGGATTCTCTCAAATTTCGTGAAGCTCACCTTACAGATACGCTTCACGCTCTACATGTAATGTACCGTTATAAGCAGTTACTAGCAAATAAAAGCGTTCACACTACGGGGCGCTACTTCGAGGCTCGAGCGATATATCAGTACAGTCTACCGACTCTATTCTCAAGCTCTGTTTGTCGAAGTCTGAAGCAGGGAATCTGTAGGGAAACGGTTCAGGAACAAGAGGAGAGATTCCAGCGTGATCGACCGCATAAAAGAACCCTGGGGGACGCGAACGCCTTTCGAGCGCGACGGTGAGTGGCCCGTCCGCGTGGACCAGTTTCTCGATGAAGAGGTCTCTGAGGACGAGGTGGACGAGTGGGTGCAAACGGCTTCCATCCTGCACTCCAACGGCGACGCCCTCGATATCGCCGTGAAGGACAGGCGCATCGTTGGGGTGCGAGGCCGGGCCATAGACCGGGTGAACCGGGGCCGTCTCGGCCCGAAAGACCTCTTCGGCTGGCAGGCGAACACTTCCCCCGGCCGCCTGACAAAACCGCTCGTCAGGGACGAGAACGGAGAACTCGTCGAAGCCTCTGGGACGAGGCGATGGGGCGCATCGTCGAGCGGTCGAAGGAGCTGCTTGAGGAGAAAAGGCCGCTCTCGTTCGGCTTCTATACGACGGGTCAGCTCTTTCTGGAGGAGTACTACACGCTCGGGGTGATGGGCAAGGCCGGACTCGGGACGCCGCATATGGACGGCAACACCCGCATCTGCACGGCGACCGCCGGGCAGGCTCTGAAGGAAAGCTTCGGAGGCGACGGTCAGCCCGGCTCCTACGCCGACATAGACCACGCCGACACCATCCTGCTCTTCGGTCACAACATGGCCGAGACGCAGGCCGTTACCTGGATGCGCATTCTCGACCGGCTCGCCGGGGAAGACCCGCCGGACCTCGTCGTCGTGGACCCGAGGCCCACCCCCGTGGCAAAGGAAGCGACCGTCCACCTGGCCATAAAAAACGGGACCAACCTGGCGCTCCTCAACGCTTTTCTGCATGAAATTCTCGCCAACGGCTGGATAGACCGCGACTACATTGAGGCTCACACCACGGGCTTCGAGGAACTGGAGGCGACGGTCTCCGAATGCACGCCGGAGTGGGCTGCGGAGATCTGCGCCGTCGAGGCGAAGGACATCCGGGAGGCCGCGAGGGTCATCGGGGAGTCTGAGAGGCTCCTCTCGACGGTCTTGCAGGGGGTTTACCAGTCACACCAGGCGACGGCGTCGGCGTGTCAGGTCAACAACATCCACCTCATGCGTGGCATGATCGGTCGCCCCGGATGCGGCGTCCTTCAGTTCAACGGTCAGCCTACGGCGCAGAACACCCGCGAGACCGGGGCCAACGGCGACCTGCCCGCCTTCAGGAACTGGGACAACAAGGAACACATCCGGGAGCTCGCGGACCTCTGGAACGTGGACCTTATGAAGATCCCGCACTGGGCGCCGCCGACGCACGCGATGCGGATCTGGCGCTACGCCGAGCAGGGTTCCATAAACCTGCTCTGGATCAGCGGCACGAACCCGGCGGTCTCCCTTCCAGAACTCCACCGTATCCGCGACATACTCGCTAAAGAAGACCTCTTCGTCGTCGTTCAGGATATCTTCCCCACCGAGACGACCGAGCTTGCGGACGTGGTTCTTCCGGCGGCGACCTGGGGCGAGAAGACCGGCACGTACACGAACACCGACCGGACGGTCCACCTCTCGGAGGCGGCGGTCGAGCCGCCGGGCGAGGCGAAGCACGACCTAGATATCTTTCTCGACTATGCGAAGCGAATGGGCTTCGAGGACAAAGACGGTGTGCCCCTCATAAAGTGGGAGCACCCCGAGGAGGTCTTCGAGGCCTGGAAGGAGTGTACGAGGGGTCGCTTCTGCGACTATACGGGCCTCACCTACGAGAAGCTCCGGGGAGGCTCCGGCATCCAGTGGCCCCGCAATGAGGAGAACCCCGAGGGCAGCGAGAGGTTCTACACCGACGGTAACTTCAACACCTACACCACGACCTGTGAGACCTACGGGCACGACCTTCTCACCGGAGCGGTCAACACCGAGGC
>JBPCNU010000236.1:0-4491 GCA_051000975.1 Rubrobacter sp. | reverse complement strand
AGCTGCACCTGCTCTGCTCGACCAACCGCGTGCCCCTCTCCTACGAGTTGACCGCAGCCAACACAGCCGACGTGCTCCTCGTCGAAGAACTTCTCTCGGAGACGAGCTTCGACGAGAGAGGCGTAGTCCGCAGACTCTTCGGCGACCTCGCCTACCGGAGCGAAGCGCTCGGGCGGCGACTGATCGAGTCGGGAGTCCTCTTGGCGACCGAAGGAGCGAGCCGCCGCCCGGCGGTGCGCCAGCAGATAGAAGTATGCTTCGCGCACCTCAAGCGAACCTTTGGTTTGGGCGAGACGCTGGCGAAGACGCTTGTGGGGCTGGCGACGGGGATCGCGGCGAAGGTGAGCCTACACCTACTGCCTTTACGTCAATAGGCTCCTCGGCAGGCCACAGGGACGCATCAAGGAGCTGTGGGCGTGATCCTCGCAACACTCATCTAGAGAGAAGCCCGTTGGCCGGGGTTAACCGCTTAACAGCGGTACTTGTAACTCGCATGTAAACTACTAGCTACAAAACGTCACCAGCGAAGTCAGCCAGATCAGCCAGAGCCAACGCGGTTTTGGGAAAGTGGTTCAGATGGGTTCAGAGGTCGTTCAGTTCGCGCTTATGTTCGGGGTGTTCCTCGTGGTGCTCGTGGCGTGGCTCTTCATCATCTATCTCCCCGGTCGCACGATGGAGGGGCAGTGGGAAGGCGACAGGGCCGAGCGGCTTGAGAGGAAAGCCCACGCTGACAAGGCCGAGGACTCCGGGACCACCCCGGTCTAGGCTTCAGGCAAGAACCTTACGAACCGGCCTCAGCCGCTCGTCCAGTGGTCGGCCCAGAGGGCATGGTCTCTGCGGTTTCCCACCGCGGCTTCGAGGAGTTCGTTCAGGGTTTCATCTGACTCGCCCACCTCGAAGGCGTCTATTACCTCGTTGAACTCGAAGATTCGGTCGCGGTTCGCGACGTCTGAGAGGAAGGCTCCCGCTTCGTCGGTCGAGAGGTTTTCGATCCTCGCGAAGTCCGAGATCACGTCGTTCATCAGCTTCATCAGGAGCCGCTGTACATCCTGCTCGTAGACGAGCTGCGGGTCGCCCTTCGCGAGTGTCTCGTCGAGCCGCTGCCCGAACAGGATGGCCCCGACCGCGATACGCCTGCGGCCTTTCTGAGAGAGCTCCTTCCACGCCCGGTCCATCGTCTCTTCGGAGAGCCGGGAGAGGTAGGTTTCGGCGGCTTTCAGCGCCTCGTTCATCGTTCGATGCTACCACCCGGATGAATGACTAGAATACCTCGTGAGCCGGAGAAACCGGAGAGGCGCAGGAAGTTATCGGGAGGAGACCAGAATGGCCCGCACCGAACCACCGTTCAGGGCAGATCACGTCGGGAGCCTCCTGCGCCCGCTGGAGCTGCTCTCGGCGAGGGAGGACTTCGCCTGCGGCAGCATCTCCGCCGAAGACCTGCGCTACATCGAGGACGGGGCGATACGCAAGGTGGTCGCGATGCAGCGCGAGGTCGGTTTGCAGTCCGCGACGGACGGTGAGTTCCGGCGGGCCTCGTGGCACATGGATTTCATCTACCAGCTCGGCGGCATCGAGAAGGCAGCGGATAACATGACCGTACACTTCAAGAACCCCGGGGGGGGTATAGAGTTCACCCCGGCCTCGCTCAAGGTCGAGGAACGGGTCAGGCTCGAACACACCATCTTCGGTGACGACTTCGCCTTTCTGAAAGAGACCGTCGAGGAACAGGGTGGCGGCGTAACCTCGAAGCTGACCATCCCCTCACCGAGCATGGTCCACTACCGGGGTGGACGGGCCGCCATAGACAAGGGAATTTACCCCGACCTCGAATCTTTCTGGGAAGACCTTACAGCGGCGTATGCCCGGGATGTCGCCACGCTCGGGGAACTCGGCTGCGAGTACCTGCAGTTCGACGATACCTCGCTCGCTTACCTGAACGACCCGAAGCAGCGGGAGCACATCGCCAGGCTCGGGGGCGACGCTGAACACCAGCACGAGACGTACATCAGGAACATCAATCAGGCGATAAAGGACCGTCCAGAGAGGATGTGGGTTACGACGCACCTGTGTCGGGGGAACTTCCGGTCGTCGTGGGTTGCCGAAGGTGGCTACGACTTCGTCGCGGAGGCGTTGTTCGGCGACCTCGACGTGGACGGCTTCTTCCTTGAATACGACGACGCCCGTTCCGGGGGGTTCGAGCCCTTGCGGTTCGTCCCGAAGGGGAAGATGGTCGTGCTGGGGCTGGTCACCTCCAAGCGCGGGGAACTCGAAGCGAAGGACGACTTGAAGCGGCGCATCGAGGAGGCCGGGGAGTTCGTGGATCTGGATCAGGTCTGCATCAGCCCGCAGTGTGGCTTCTCTTCGACGGTCGAGGGGAACTCTCTGACTCAGGAAGAGCAGCGAGCGAAGCTCTCGCTGCTCGTCGAGGTGGCCGGGGAGGTCTGGGGCTGAGCGATTCGTCTGAGAATACCGGGAAGACCGAGAACAACACCCTTGCCATGATGGTGCGCGGCTCCGACGCGCCGGGGTCGCTGCACGCGCTCACGCGGGTCATCTCCGAGCACGGCGCGAACATCGCCTACGTGGACATCGTCGACCGGAACAGCGGTCTCTCCACCGTACACTTCGAGCTCGACGGGGTCGTCGAGTCGGAGAGGCTCATGGAAGACCTCCGAGGGCTCGGCGAGGTCCGGTCCGTCGAACAGTTGCCGTCGTTCTTCAAGGTGTTCGGGAAGAGGATCATCGTCGTCGGCGGCGGCGCGCAGGTCGGTCAGGTCGTTGTCGGGGCCGTCTCCGAAGCCGACCGCCACAATATCCGGGGGGAGAAGATCTCCGTAGACACCATCCCCCTCGTTGGCGAGGAGAACCTCTCGAACGCCGTCCGGGCCGTCGCTCGCCTCCCCCGAGCCGTCGCCCTCGTCCTCGCCGGCTCCCTGATGGGCGGTGAAGTAGCCGAGGCGGTCTATGAGATCCGTGAGAAAGGCATCATCGTCCTCTCCCTCAATATGCCCGGCAGGGTCGCTCAGGCTGCAGACCTCGTCGTTACCGACCCCGTACAGTGCGGCGTCATGGCCGTTATGGCCGTCGCCGATACCGCCAGCTTCGATATCCACCGCCAACGCGGCCAACGCTACTAGAAGACCCTGACCCGAACCTCCCGGTGTGAGGTGTTTCACCAATACCGCCACCCTGTTTTGTTTCGAGATGTGCAAACGGGGAATAGATGCAATAAGAATATAGTGAAAGCAACTTACTACACGGAGGTAAGACAAATGGCTACCAACGTAGACAAGATGACGCGCACTGCACGTGAGATGGCCGAGGTACAGCGTGACTCGTACGAGGCTCTCGCGGAGAACTTCACGGCTTCCCAGAAGCGTGGCGCGGAGTTGGCGCAGGAGGGTTCCAAGTTCTTCAAGCTGCAGGAGGAGAACGCCCGGGTCGCGCAGGAATGGTTCAAGAGCAGCAGCCGGTTGCTGGAGCTTCAGCAGCGCAACGTGAACTTCGTCCAGAACTGGATGAGCAGCGGCACCAGGGCCCTGCGCGCTCAGACGCAGCAGAACCTCAAGACGGCTGATGTCTTCGTGCGGAGCGCCCGCAAGCAGCAGGAAGGCTTGCAGACGCTCGGACAGGAGTGGATCGGGGCTTACCGGGAACTCTTCACCACCCCGGTCGCCCGCGTCGAGCAGGGTCTCGAGGCCGTTCAGCAGACCGCCAAGCAGGGGCTGCGGCTCGCCGAGGAGACCACCAAGCAGACCGGAGAAGTTCTGCAGCAGGCCGCAGAGGTGACCCGGGAAGCCGAGATCGAGACCGCCGTTCACGGTGCATTGAAGACCAAGAACTACGAAGAGTTGAACGTCGAGGACATAACCAAGAAGCTCGACGGTCTCTCCGTTGACGAGCTCAAGAAGGTGCGCGAGTACGAGAAGCAGAGCAAGGCCCGCGAGGCCCTCATGGAACAGATAGATCGCAGGATCAAGGCCGCTTCGTAACAAAGACATCACATCCTGCCGGTATATCCGGCAAGGAAGTCAGAACCAAGAGTTGTGCCGCAGACATTGCGCGGCGCAACTCTTTTTCGTGCTTGCGGAACAGCTCTCGAACCACCCGGATCATGCCGCGACTATCGCGAAGACCATCGCCGCGTGCCCGGCGAACTCGTCGAACACGCCGCGTCCTCCAGCGTCGGCCCCGTCACCGACGCCCGGGGTAGTCCTGTCCTCCATGTGTTTTGTAGCTCCTCCCTGTACCCCTGCGGAGCAGACGACGGCGTTTCTTCTGCACTCCAGGGGCGACGTGGGGGGAGAACTTCTTCGTACTCCCCGGCAGGCTCCCGGATCGCCGGGCCGTACGGATGGGATGAGGTTTTGGGTGAACCGGCCCGAGTCAGGCGACCGTCTTTTAGGACGAGGACCCGGTCGGCGGCCCGGGCGAGGCCCGGACGGTGGGTCGCCACGAGGACGATGCGGTCCTTCGCGAGCCGTTTCAGGG
>JBPCNU010000235.1:0-15502 GCA_051000975.1 Rubrobacter sp. | reverse complement strand
CCTCGATTCCCGGCTAATCTCGTTACATACTTTTCTTGAACGTGAGCAAGAGTTTCTGGGAGCGGGTGGGATTCTCGGAAAACTCTCGTCTGGTCAGGGGCGTGTTCAGGAACTCGCTGTAGCCGGGGATGTTCCCTACCCCCGAGGAGTTCAGATCGCGAAATCCCATGGACCAGTTGGGGAATTGCCTCTCCTCCGCATAACCTTGCTGAAAGACGATGGTTCCCTTGTGTCGGGGGTCACTTTCGATCTTCGCGTAGAGTTTGCGGACCGCTTCTTCTTCCCCTTCGAGGACCTGCATGAAGTTACCGTCCTTATACAGCAGCATCCCTGTGATGCCCAACGCGGAGTTGTTCTCGCGGCATTGCGCCAGTAACAGGGCCAAGTCTTCCTTGAGGAAGGTTCCGGTGGCACTGCTTGCGTAGGTGAGAAAGAACACTCGGTTCTCCTAGGGGACGAAGTTTAGCAACGATCACACGACTGCTTTGAGTCTTACCCTTGCGAACGAAAGACTATGCACGCTCCTACTCGAAAGCTTCGGAATACTCATTCCTCGCTTTGCCTAGCGTGATGCCCCAGCGGAGAGCATCGTAACTTCTTCGCGCTGTGCGCTGGATCTACCCATACTGCTTGCCACTTTGGCCAGTAAAGAGGAATATGAGAGGTTGATCCTTTGGGGTAGATATGCCTCCTTGCCTTTGCCCACCATATGGATTGTGTATATCCCTGCGTCGGTTGTAGATTTGGCCGACCTCAAACATTTTCGTTGTCCCCACTTCTGTTGAGAGGTATGTGGCTATCCACTTCTCTTAAGGTTCATCGGCTACTATTATTCCTGATCAGATCCTCGTCCAGCCTCTTCCCAGATACTCGCAGATCTCCTTGTCATCTAAATCGAGGATAGAAGGGAGCATCTCGATAAAATCCATAAATACAACTTCGCTCCCCTTATGGGAAACGAGGAAGGCCTCCTCCGCGATCACGAACTTATTCTCACCGTAGCAATCCAGCGGGTGTTCGAACAAATCCATTCGCTACTTTCCAGTACCTTCGAACAGCCTCTAAATGTTCTTTATGTTGTACGTCTACTCGGTATTCTTCTAATGTACTTTCTGTCATCAGAGATGGACGGAAACCTTTGATTCGAGATTCCTTGAGTAAAAAGGGAGGGGGTAAAGATGAGTACATTCTTCCTAAAAAAGACAGAAAGAGTGTACCTACCTTTACCCCCATTTACTCATTAACTTTTTGGATCAGAGAATATGTCCTCCATCGCCTCTACTGCCTTGCCCTGCATATTCGGTAAGACATGAGAATAAGTGTCCAGCGTATCATGGCTTGTCTTTGGATGAGAAATTTGACGACAACGTTGACGACAACCGGGATCGTTTGGACGTGATATAACGCACTTCAAGGTAAACTTGGTCTGGCGTTAAAAGAAGAGGATTCCCCTTAGATAAGAGGAATCCTAGAGAGTGACCCTACCGGGATTCGAACCCGGGTTTACGCCGTGAGAGGGCGTTGTCCTAGGCCTCTAGACGATAGGGCCGGAGAAGCGTCACTCACCCCTTGCGAGGCGCGCCAGAGTTTAGACGATGAACTCCCATTCGTCAAAGGTCGCCCGGGTGGCGTTTTTATGACGGGAGTTCGGACAGCTTCCGGTCGGCGGCTTCGAGCCTTGCGATGGTGCGCTCCTTGCCGAGCAGCGTGAGCGTCTCGAAGAGGCCCGCGCTCACGCTGCGGCCCGTCACCGCGAACCGTACCGGGTGGATGATGTGCCTCGCGCCTTTCTCCTTCTCCGCCGCGAAGCTTCGTATCGCCTCTTCGATGGCCTCGTCGTTCCACTTGTCGAGGGCTCTCAGGCGAGCGGCCATCTCGGAGAAGTTCTCCTGTACGAAAGGCTTGTCGAACTGCTTGGCGAACTCTTCGTCGTCGTAGTCGAGGGCATCGCCGTAGAAGTACGATGCCGCGTCGGGGATGTCGGTGGTGCGCTGGAGCCGCTCGCGAAGAAGCCCCATTATGCTTATCAGGCGCGGCATGTCGCGTTTGAGCTCGTCCGCAGACGCGACGCCGCTCTCCACAAGGGCCGGGACGGCGATCATGGCGAGTTCCTCCGGGGATTTCTTCCTCAGGTACGTGGCGTTCACGGAGAGGAGCTTCGTCTCGTCGAAGACCGCCGGGTTGCCGCTGACTTTCTCGATGCGGAAACGCTCCGCCAACTCCTCGGGGGAGAATATTTCTTCGTCGGCGGCGTATCCGGCCCCGAGCAACGCGAGGTAGTTGAAGAGGGCTTCGGGGAGGACGCCCTGGGCGGCGAATTCCTCCGCTGAAGCGGCTCCGTGACGCTTGCTCAGTTTCTTCTTGTCCGGCCCGAGGACCTGAGGGACGTGGGCGAAGGGGGGGATGGGGTAGCCGAGGGCATGGTAGATGAGGATCTGGCGCGGCGTGTTGGAGATGTGATCGTCGCCCCGGATGACGTGGGTTATGTGCATCGTGGCGTCGTCTAAGGCGGCTGCGAAGTTGTAGGTCGGGGTGCCGGAGGATTTCATGACAACGAAGTCTTCGAGGTTGCTGTTCTCGAAGCTGATCTCACCCCGGATCATGTCCTGGAAAATCGTCGTGCCGTCCCTCGGGGTCTTGAACCGTATCGTATGCGCCTCGCCGGACCGTACGCGCCGGAGTGCTTCCTCGGGGTCCATCTCCCGGTACTCACCGCCGGTGTAGATAGGCGGGCGCTTCTCGGCCTGAGCCTCTTCGCGGAGCTTCGCGAGTTCTTCGGCGGTCGCGAAGTCGTAGTAGGCCGCGCTGGCGTCGAGGAGTTTCTGCGCCGCGTCACGGTAGAGATCAAGCCGCTCGGTCTGACGGTAGGGCTCGTGCGGGCCGCCGGCTTCCGGGCCTTCGTCCCAGTCAAGGGAGATCCAGCGCAGAGAGCTTTTCAGTTGCTCGACGGATTCCTCGGTCGAACGCTCTAAGTCGGTGTCTTCGATGCGCAGGACGAATACACCGCCGTTCTTCCTCGCGAAGAGCCAGTTGAAGAGGGCCGTCCTGACCCCACCAACGTGGAGCATGCCGGTCGGTGACGGTGCGTACCTTACCCTTACCTGAGAATCTGTCATGTGTGCCTCCGAAGGCTTGAGAAACATCCCTTTGTCCGGGGGCTAGTATATCTAGCCGCTGCGCTGTACGAGGTAGATGCCCAGAGCTACGCCTGCGATGCCGATGAGGTCGGTCAGGCGAAAGACTTCGCCGAGAACAAGCGCGCCGAGGATGAGGCCAAAGACCGGATTCAGGAAGAAGAAAGACCCGGCCCGGCTCGCGTCGCCGCTACGGAGCATGAAGAACCAGATCGCCATCGCCCCACACGAAACGACGAGGGTCAGGTAGAGGAGCGGCACAAGGAAACCCGCGTCCCATTCGACCGTCCCGGTCGGCTCGAAGAGGAGCACAACGGGCAACAGGACCAGCCCGGCGGCCAGTAGCTGGACGCCGTTTATTGTCATGAGGCTGCCTTCGGGCGACCAGCGTTTGAAGAGGATCGCACCGGCAACGAGGAAGACGTTCCCGAAGAGGAGCAGGGCCATCGAGGCGAGGGATTCTCCGGCCTCGGTCCTCGATTGCATGATCCCGGCGATAGACGCGAAGGCGGTAACGAGGCCAGCGACCTTCACCACCCCGAGTCGCTCTTTGAGGACGAACATCGCCGCCACCGCGAGCATCAGTGGGCTGACGCTCGCCAGCACCGCCCCCATCCCGCCGGAGAGGTCCTGGAGGGAAACAGCCGCGATCCCGAGATAAGCCGCGTTGTTCAAGAGCCCAAGCACCGCAAGTTTCCCCCAGTCCGAGCGAGACATGGCGGCAAAACCCTTCAGTCCCTTCCCGAACAGAAAGGCGATGGCGAGGAGGATCACCCCCGCCAGCACGAACCGGAAGCCCATCAAAAATAGCGGGGTTGTGCTGGATAGAGCCGACTTCACCGCGATGAACGCCGAGGCCCAGAGCAACGAGAAGAGCAAGGCCAGCGGGATGTACACCGCGTTCGATACGGGTTTGCTCAAGCGGTCTCGTTCGGGGACAGGTAGCGAGCAGGCACTCTACTCGCTACTCGCCTGTCCTTCAGTCCGACGTGTCGGTTGCTGCGGGTCGGTTGCGTGGAGTCGAACTCCTTATCTTCAGGCCGATAGCTATCAGGGCGGCGATAACGAGCAGGAGGCCGATAGTCCCGATGTTGAAGCCTATGCCGTTGATCCAGATAAAGGCTATGGACCCGGCGAGCAGGCAGTAGTAGACGGTTGGGATAATAGTCTTGCGAAGCAGCGCGCCCTCTTTACCGAGCAGACCGACCGTTGCTGAGGCAGCGACGACGTTGTGGACCGTGATCATGTTCCCCGCCGCACCCCCGACGGCCTGAGCCGCGACGACGACCGACGGGACGGCGCCGATATTCTGGGCGGTGCTGAACTGGAAGAGGGAGAAGGTCAGGTTGCTCACCGTGTTGCTCCCGGCGATGAACGCCCCGAGGGCGCCGATCCAGGGCGCGAAGAACGGCCAGGTGTCGCCCGCTACGCTCGCCGCCCCGGCCGCGAGCGTAAGCGGCATGCTTTCGAGGCCGGAGCTGTTGAAGTCCGTCCCGGAGTTGATGAACACCCTGACGAGCGGGAGCGCGAAGAGGAGCGCGACCCCTGCGCCGAGGAGTTGGCTCCCCGCCACCCGCCACGACTCCGAGATCTGGGCGAAGCTCATCCGGTGCAGGAAGTACGTGGCTATACACACGATTATGAACATGAAGCCCGGCAGATAGAACGGCGCGACCGACGTATCCGAGATGTTCGTACCGAAGATGTTCTCCCAGGGGAAGACGATCCCGGAGAGGAACTCCTGAAGAGGGAGGAACGGGACCCGCGTCAAGACGAGTATGGCCGCCACGAGCAGGTAGGGCGACCACGCCCTGAGGATGCTCATCTGTGGCGCGGTCGCGGACGCCTCCTCGTTTGGGTCCATGTTGCCCATCCAGTCCGCATCCCAGGTCGAGCGCGGGCCAAAGTCCCAGTCGTCGTTCGGGAGGAGGAAACCGCGCCGGGCGGCGGGGATGACTATCGCGAGCCCGATGAGGCCGCCGAGCAGCGCCGGGAACTCCGGACCCAGAACAGCGGCGACCGTCAGGTAGGGTATGGTCATGGCGAAAGCCGCGAACAGGGCGAACTTCCAGACCCCGAGCCCCTCACCGAAGCTACGGTTCCGTCCGAAGAAGCCGGTCAGCATGCAGACCATGAAGAGCGGAATAAGCGTGCCGACTATGGCGTGGATCGCGGCGGTTCGGAAGGCTATACCCTCGACGAACTGTTCGAGGTTCAGGCCGAGACCGGCGATGTAATCCTCGACCCCGACCCCCCCGGCAAGACCACCCGTCACGCCGACGAGCATCGGTGTGCCGACCGCCCCGAAGCTGACGGGGGTACTCTGGATGATCAGACCACACATAACCGCCGCCATCGCCGGGAAACCGAGCGCGAGCAGCAAGGGCGCCGCGACCGCCGCCGGCGTTCCGAAGCCGGAGGCCCCCTCGATGAAGCTACCGAAGAGCCAGGCGATGATGATGACCTGTATCCGGCGGTCCGGGCTTATGTCCGTGAAGGTCGAGCGGATAGTCCTTATCGCCCCGCTCGCCGTGAGGGTCGCGAGCAAGAGGAGCGCCCCGAAGACGATGTATAGAAGCGTCAGGGCGATGAGCAGACCCTGCACCGTCGCCGCGGCGATGTTGACGAGGTCCATTCCCCAGACGAAGAGCGCTATGAGGACCACCACGACGTAACCTATCGGCATCGCCCACTTCGCGGGCCACCTGAACCCCACGAGCAGGACCCCCACTATCAAGAGCGGTAACACTGACAGCAAGCTGAGTACAGCAAGATTGTCCAAATTGGATCACTCCTTCCCCAAGCCTCGCGGCTGTTTTTGAGGTTTCGCCTTTGCGAGGCCACCCCTGAACCTCCGTAAAGAGGGGATTATGCCTGTTTTTACATCGCATTGCCCGCAAGGGGTCGAGACCGTCTCGAACCACTTACCAGAGCGACCCGAAGATCGTTGACGTTCGTCCCCGTCGGACCCGTTTTTACGAGGGCATCCGCCGTCCGGAGCGCCGCCTGCGAATCGTTGCTCGCCAGGACTTCTTCGATATCTATACCGGCCTCGCGCATCCGACCCGCCGTCTCGCCGTCTACCAGCCCGCCCGCCGCATCGGTGGGGCCGTCGTTGCCGTCGGTGTCGACCGCGAAGGCCGCCCAGCCGGGCACTCCGTCGAGCTCCAGGGCCAGGGCGAGCGAGAACTCCTGGTTCGGGCCGCCTACGCCGTCGCCGCGCACCGTAACCGTCGCCTCCCCGCCGGAGATGATGGCGCAGGGCGCGGCGAGTGGCCTGCCGCTCTCGAAGACCTCCCGGATTACGGCCCCGTAGACGGAGGCGATGCCCCGGCAGTCGCCCGTAACACTCGTGGAAAGGATGAGCGGCGCGTAGCCGAGCTCCTCGCACTTGTTCGCCGCCGCTTCGACCGAGACGCGACCGCTCCCGCACAGGATGTTCGTAACGCCGTCGAAGATCTCATCACCCTCTTTAGGAGTCTCCTTCGCCTCCTTCAGAAGCCTCGCTATGGAGTCGGGCGGCTCTATCCGGTAGCTGCGGAGGATGCTGCGGGCCTGCTCCAGAGTAGTCGGGTCCGGGGCGCTCAGGCCGCTCGCGATGGAGGAGAGGGAGTCCCCGACGACGTCGGAGAGCAACAGGGCGAGCGTGCGAGCCGGGGCCGCGAGTTCTACGAGGCCGCCGCCTTTCAGAGTGGAGACGTGTTTCCTGACGCAGTTGATCTCCCCTATAGAAGCCCCGCTCTTTAGCAGCGCGGTCGTGAGTTCCTTGAGCTCCGACAACTCCACCGGCGGGGTAGGGTCGGCGAGCAGGGCCGAGGCTCCGCCGCTTATCAGGGCGAGGAGAACACCGCCCTCCCCGAGCGACTCGACGGCCTCCGTAACGCGCCGAGCGGCTTCGACCCCGGCTTCGTCCGGCTCCGGATGGGTGGCGAAGAGGGTCTCGTAGGCTTCCGGGCCGGGCTTGTGGTCGTATTTGGTGACGACGAGGCCGGAGTGTTCGATGTCGGATAAGAGGCTCGATGCGGCCTCGGACATCGCCCCGGCGGCCTTGCCAACCGAGAGGACGAGGAGGCGGTCGGTGGGGAAACGTTCGTCCCCGACGACCATCTCACCGTCCGTCACGGAGAGGGAATTCTCGACGGCCAGGACCGGGTCTGCGGCTTCGAGCCCGGCTCTCAGAACGTCGCGCAGATCTTCCATCGTCTCTCTCATATCGTCTCCTATCCCCTGGCATTTCCCGGACATGATTCCAACTCTAGTAGAACTCGCGAGAGGTTTTGCGCGCAAGGTCGCCCGTCTCGTCTTAGAATAGAGAAATACACAAGACCTCGGAAGGGCCGGGGGCGTCGAGTGGGACGAGGGAAACAGGAGCGACGACAGGGTAGTCGTAGACAGCCAGATGCCGTAGATCACGTACGGAAGGGGAGATCGTGGAGCGAGAGAAGCTCATAAAGGCGATGGAAGGCATACTCGGGGAGCGGGGGGTGATCCACGAACGTGAACAGCTCCGCACCTACGAATGCGACGGCCTGATGAACTACCGCGTCATCCCGGACCTCGTCGTGCTTCCTGAATCCGCCGAAGACGTGCAGAGGATCGTCAGGATCTGTCACGAGGAGGGCATCCCGTTCGTGGCGCGCGGTTCCGGCACCGGGCTTTCGGGCGGCGCGCTGCCGGTCGAGAGCGGCCTCCTCATCGTGATGAGCCGGATGCGGCGCATCATCGAGGTCGACCTCGAGAACATGCGAATGGTCGTGGAGCCGGGGGTCATAAACCTGCACGTCTCCAACGAGGTCGCGCACGAGAACTACTATTACGCCCCCGACCCGGCGAGCCAGTCGGTTTCCTCGATAGGCGGGAACCTCGCGGAGAACTCGGGCGGCGTTCACTGCCTGAAGTACGGTTTCACGACGAACCACGTCATGGCGGCGGAGGTCGTTCTTGCGGACGGCTCGATCGTGAACGTCGGCGGCGGCAAGGCGAACGACACGCCCGGCTACGAGCTCCTCGGGGCCTTCGTAGGCTCGGAGGGGACGCTCGGCATCGCCACGAAAGTAACGCTCAAGCTGATGAAGAAGCCGGAGTCCGTCAGGACGCTCCTCGCGGCGTTCAACGACCTGGAAGAAGCGGGGGAGGCCGTCTCCGGGATCATCGGCGCGGGCATCGTTCCGGCGGCCATCGAGATGATGGATTCACAGACCGTTGCGGCGGTGGAGAAGACCGTCAAGCCCGGCTTCCCGCAGGCCGAGGCGATCCTGATCGTCGAGCTTGACGGCCCGCAGGCCGAGGTGGACAGCCAGTTCCAGAAGGTCCACGACGTATGCGAGACGGCGAAGGCGTCGGAGATCCGGATAGCCGAGTCAGACGAGCAGCGCGCACTTTTCTGGAAGGGCCGGAAGGCCGCGTTTGCCGCGATGGGGAGCGTCGCCAACGACTACTACGTGCAGGACTCGGTCGTGCCGCGCACCGAACTCAGCGCGGTCCTCAAGCGCATCGGGGAGCTTTCGGAAGAACACGGACTTCAGGTGGCGAACGTCTTCCACGCGGGGGACGGGAACCTGCACCCGCTCGTCCTCTACAACAACGAGAACGAGGGCGAGGGCGAGCGCGCCGAGGCCCTCGCGGGTGACATCGTCTTCGCGTGTCTGGAGCACGGCGGTTCGCTGACCGGGGAGCACGGCATTGGCCTGGACAAGAAGAAATACATGCCAAAGATGTTCACGGAAGACGACATGAACACGATGCAGCTCCTGCGGTGCGCCTTCGACCCGCACCATTTGTGCAACCCCGGCAAAATCTTCCCGACGCCGAGGCTCTGCGGCGAGCGACCCGGCCCGTGGAAGATGCACCCGATCCAGAAGGCCGGACTGGCGGAGATGTTCTAGTGGAGACGAAGATAAATACCGAGAGTTTGCAGGGAATAGTAGGGGAAGGCAACGTCCAAGAGGCGACGGAGGCCGATGCGATAGACGGCGTCCGGCCCTCCGTAGTAGCCGAGCCGGAGACGGCGGAGCAGGTCGCCGAGGTGCTCAAGTTCGCCCGGAGCGAAGGCGTCTCGGTCGCCCCGAGGGGCGGCGGGACGAAGCAGGGTTGGGGGAATATTCCGGCGGCGGCGGAGATAGTCCTGAGCCTGAGCCGGATGAACGAGATCATCGAGCACGTCCCTGGCGATCAGGTCGTGAGGGTCCAGGCCGGGGCGAAGTTCTCCTACGTGCAGCAGAGCCTCTTCCGGGAGAACCAGATGATCGCGCTCGACCCGCCCTCGAAGCTGAAGGACGCGACCGTCGGCGGGGTCATCGCGGCGAACGACTCCGGCCCGCGCCGCTACAAGTACAACACGACCCGCGACCTCATTATCGGGGCGAAGGTCGTGCTGGCCGACGGAACCATCGCCAAGTCCGGCGGGAAGGTCGTCAAGAACGTCGCGGGCTACGACCTCGGCAAGCTCTTCACTGGCTCGCTCGGGACGCTCGGGGTGATCGTGGAGGCCAACTTCCGGCTCCACCCGCTGCCGGAGGCGGCCCGCACCGTCGCGGTCGAGGTCGAGACGCCGGAGCAGGCGCAGCGGGCGATGATGACCCTCTGGCACTCGCAGGTCGAGGCGTCGGCCATCGAGCTTCACTGGGGCGAGGAGAAGAAGCTCGTCTCGGCCCTCCTCGAGAGCATCCCGGAGGGTGTGGAGGCGAAGGAAGAGCAGGCCCACGTCATGCTCAAGTCCATCGGCGAGGTGCGCTCCCTGAACGACGAGGAATACGACGACCTCGGGCCGTACTCCAGGCCGGACGGCTCGAACGGTGAGGTAGTCGTAAAGGCCGCCGCGCCACCGGCGGAGCTTGCGGGCCTGATGGAAATCCTCACGAACGCGACCGGAAGGCGCGGTATCAAGGCCGAACTTCGGGGACACGCAGCGACGGGGATAATCTTCAGCGGGCTCGTCGGTGAGGAGGATGCCGTCGTCGAGGCGGTCGAGGAGGCACGAGAGATCCTCGTCCGTCGCGGCGGGAGCCTCGTCGTGCGAGAGGCTACCGTATCGTTCAAGAGACGGGTCGATGCGTGGGGTCCGGCGGGGGATTACATGGAGCTCACCCGTCAGGTCAAGGGCAAATTCGACGCGGCCGGGACGCTCAATCCGGGCCGGTACCTGGGAGGTATTTGATGACCGAAGGCAATTCGAACGGGAGTTCACGCGGTGGGAGCCCACACGGCACGAACTCCGACGACATCTTCGAGACCGTTCAGCAGGCTTACGTCGAGGACGTCGGGGAGCCGGGGACGAAGGTCGCAGTAGAAGACCCGG
Organism: Rubrobacter sp.; assembly: GCA_051000975.1. Classification (GTDB taxonomy): domain Bacteria; phylum Actinomycetota; class Rubrobacteria; order Rubrobacterales; family Rubrobacteraceae; genus Rubrobacter. Next base: position 5,071 of record JBPCNU010000235.1, on the reverse strand, counting down.
AGCCGCAGAGCGGACCTCGCGGGAAGGCCCCGTTCCCGGCCTTCGATGAGCACCACCCGCCGGACAAGGATTTGATCAGCGACTGCGTCCACTGCGGTTTCTGCCTGCCGGCCTGTCCGACCTACGTGCTCTTCGGGGAGGAGATGGATTCTCCTAGAGGGCGCATCTACCTCATGAACAAGGGTCTCGAAGAAGAGGGCATGAACGACAAGATGGTCGGCCACTTCGACAACTGCCTCGGGTGCATGGCGTGCGTAACGGCGTGTCCGTCGGGGGTTCAGTACGATAAGCTTATCGAGACCACGCGGGCGCAGGTCGAGCGGAGGCACGAGCGCAGCCCGGACGACAAGGCTTTCCGGGAGATGATCTTCCAGCTCTTCCCCTACCCGAAACGCCTGCGGGCCGCCGCCGCTCCGATGCGCTTCTACAAGAAGTTCGGGATCGGAGAGAAGCTCCGCAAATCCGGGATCATGAGCCGCCTGCCCAAGCGTCTTCAGGCTATGGAAGCGCTCCTGCCGGATCTCCCGAAGGAGGAGAAGGTAGCGGCTGTGACGCCCCCGAAGGGCGAGAAGCGTTACCGGGTAGGTATCCTGACGGGCTGCGTACAGCGGGTCTTCTTCTCGCACGTGAACGCCGCGACGGTTCGCGTGCTGGCCGCAGAGGGATGTGAAGTCGTTGCCCCGGAGAGTCAGGGTTGCTGCGGCGCGCTGTCCACCCACGCCGGGCGCGAGGAGGAATCCATCCGCTTCGCCAAGCAGACGATAGACACCTTCGAGAACCTCGACCTCGACTACGTCGTCATCAACTCGGCGGGTTGCGGCTCGACGATGAAGGAGTACGGCTACATCCTGCGCGACGAGACGGAATACGCCGAGCGGGCCGAGCGGTTCAGCGCGAACGTCCGGGACATCTCGGAGTTCTTGCAGGAGGTCGGGACGGTCGCCGAGCGGCATCCCTTGCCGGTCACGGTGGCGTATCACGACGCATGCCACCTCTCGCACGCGCAGGGGATCAAGGCCCAGCCGAGGAAGGGGCTAAAGGAGATCCCCGGCATGGAGATAAAGGAGATCAAAGAAGGCGATATCTGCTGCGGATCGGCCGGGATCTACAACATGGTCCAGCCGGAATCCGCGAGCATGCTCGGGGAGCGCAAGGCGAAGAACGTCGCCGCGACGGGCGCGCGGATGATCGTCACCTCCAACCCCGGCTGCACCCTCCAGATCCAGGGTTCCCTGAAGAAGCTCGGCTACGGTGACATGCCCGCCCGACACCCGGTCGAGATCCTCGACGCCTCGATACAGGGCAAGCCGGTCGAGTCGCTCTTCGATAAGTAAGAAGAGCAGGTAAAGCCATTTGGCAAGGCCATTTCTATAGCGGCGACGTCAAGCGATGACGTCGCCGCTCTCGCTTGAAGCCGAAGGATACGAGAGTACAAGAGGATACAGACGGAGATGCTCTCAGGGTCGCCCTGAGAGAGTGGCCTGCCAGCTACTCGGTAGAAAGATCAGCTACCTCGTCCAAGTTACGTCTCGGTACTACTGCGACGTTCCTCGCGCATCTGTATGAGTTCCCAGAAGTCTTTATCGCCTATGGTTTGCGGCAAGGCGGCGTAGACGGCCCGAAGGACGAACCCCATCAGCACCATGAGGGCCAGGGCTTCGGGAACGGCGATGGCGAACCGTGCGATGGCGTTGGATTCCGCTACCTGCAGGTTGAAGGCGCTCGTGCCGAACCCGGCGGTGACTATCCTGAGGTTCAAAAAGAAGTTGGCGACGGTCGCTATCGCGCTTACGATGACCATACCGAGCGTCCCGCGCCAGATAGCCCGGTGGACGGGCTTCTCGTCGAAGAGGTCTCCGAGGGAGCGTTCCTGCTCTCGGTTCTGCGGGCCGAGACCCTGAGCGACGAAAGCCCCGAAGAGCGGACGCCCGAAGACGAGCGAGCCGCCGAAGATCACGACCCATAAGAGGCTCGACGCCGAGTCCTTGAACGCATATGCGACCCCGTCCACGAACCAGAACGCCAGGATGCCGCGAAGCACCGCGTTCAGCCCCAAGAAAGACGTTATGAAGTTGAACCGCTTGGTGATGAAGAGGAGGTCTATGGCGACCCAGGCGACCGGGACCAGAGCGGACACGACGTACGCCGTGATATTCCCCAGCTCGTCCGAGAAGCGCGAGAGGATGATAATCGGGATGATGAGGCCGAACAGGAAGTCCAGCCCCAGCTTGAGCGTCCGGTTCAAGAGACGCCCCAAACTCGCTCGTTTTTCGTCTGTGCCACCAGCATTCCTCCGGTCCTGCGCTCGAACGGCCAGACCCTGATTCTAAGCTCTCAGCCCCCGCCCTTCCTGTCCTTCTCAGGGATAACTTTAAGAACCACCCCGGGCGCCGGCCCACAGCCGCTCCGATTCCGCCGTACAGCGCGGCTTTCTACTCTTTTCGCTTCACCGCCGAAACTCTTTCAGAACCGCCAAACAAGAATCGCCAGATCCTGCATGAGACCGAGGCCGAAGAGAAGAGAACCTCGGACATATGGCGCTCAGCATCGAGAACGACGACCGGCAAGAACGAGAACCAGCAACAAGCCCGCCCGCTCAGGCCGACCGGTAGTGGTCTTCGGCCCCTCCGTAAGCTCTCATCCGAGCACCCGAAACCCCTCCCTCTATTTCTGAACTGTACGGTTTAGAGCTTGTAAAGGAGGAATTTCGGTGTGAGAGAATTAGCTTTGAGTAGTGAGAGCCAGTTCATGAGGGGGTTTCGTGTGGCTTCGTCTGTGAGGTCGTTTCTTGCGGTGCCGGCGACAAGCGAGAAGATGGTGGGTAAGGGCGTCGCGTCCGGGGCAGACGGCCTCTTCCTCGACCTCGAAGACGCCGTTGCGCCGGGGGAGAAGGAAGGGGCGCGCCGAGGTGTAGTGCAGGCCTTCACCGGGGTGGACTTCGGTGGGAAGGCTCGAATGTTTCGAATGAACGCGCTCGACACGCCGTACTTCTACGGGGACGTAATAGAGGTCGTGGAGGGGGCTGGTGAGAGCGTGGATGCCATACTCGTCCCGAAGGTCGGGCGGGCCGGGGACTTGTACGCCCTCGACGTGCTCCTCTCCGCGGTCGAGGCCGGGTGCAGGCTTGAGATCGGGAAAGTGCGGTTAGAGGCGCAGATAGAGAGCGCGGAGGGCCTCGAAAACGTCTACGACATCGCCCGGTCCACGAGGCGGCTGACCACGCTGCATTTCGGGCCGGGGGATTTCGCGGCGAGCATCGGTGCGCCGCAGGCGAGCATCGGCGTTTGGGACGAGTGGGACGAGGCGTACCCCGGCCACCGCTTCGGCTACGCGATGCAGAGGATAGTCATAGCAGCGAGGGCGACGGGGCTCAGAGCCTACGACGGCCCGACGGCGAACTACCGGGACCAAGACGCGCTCAGAGAGAGTTGCCGCCTCGCACGCGCCCTCGGCTACGACGGGAAGTGGTGCATACATCCGGCCCAGATAGACGTGGTGAACGAGGTCTTCTCCCCGACGGCAGAGGAGGTCGAGCGGGCGAAGAAGGTCGTCGCGGCCTACGAGGAGGCGAACGCCGCCGGGTCCGGGGCGATAGTCGTGGACGGAGAGATGGTGGATGCGGCGTCTATCAGGATGGCCCGTGATACTCTCGGCCGTTCCCGGTAGCCTGCTCTCCTGTTTGATCTCTTATACGACTCGTGCGGTCCCGACGCCTCGTCTGCTCCCTGAAAGGAGGGCGAGTCCGAACCAGATCACGGCCACGTCCAGCACTATCGTTACAGCGGGAAGCGGTACGAAGGCGATAGCCGCGCCTACGATGAAGAGGATGGACGCGAGACGCGGATACACTCCGGCCCTCAGCGCAGAGAGGCCGAAGAGCGCGAGGCCACCGAAACACAGGATGCTGCCCAGGAAGAAGCCGAGGTCGGCGGGGCCGGAAACCTCTTCCGCGTCGAGGAACCTGGGGGCTTCGGTCGCGAGGGAGGGCACAAGAAATACGTTATCCCAGAAGAAGCCGACGGTCACGGCGGTTCCGACGAAGGCCAGCAGGAACGCTATCAGACCAAAGACTCCGGCCGCCTCCGCCTGGTGGACGTAGAGAGCCACGAGGCCGCACAGCACGAGGACCAGACCCAACAGGTACATCAGAGACCAGGGTATCCAGATTCCGGTGGCTACGACCTCGCTAAAAGCATCGTCGAAGTCGAAGACGAGAAGACCCGTGATGTCGGACAGGAGGATCACAGCTCCGCCGACTACCGCCGCCAGACCTCCCAGACGTATCAACGTGAGATTCGACATGCTCTACTCCTTTCCGAGAGAAAGTGACATAAGTATCTTAGAAGGTTGTAGCAAATTACACAACGGCCAAATGAGTTAGTTTTCGGCGGTTTGCTGGAATTGCCGGGGTGTGAGTTCGTCGTCTGAAATATTCGGCTGAGTCGCTAGAATCGCGGGATGTCTTTGAGAGCTATGGAGACGCTGTTCGATGCGTCGGGGATGGTGCGGGGTTCGCTGACCGTTATTACCGGCTCGATGTTCAGCGGGAAGACGGAGGAGCTTATACGGCTCGTGCGGCGGGCCTTGTATGCTCGCAGGAAGGTTCAGGTCTTCAAGCACGCGCTCGATACGCGCATGGAGACGAGCGAGGTCCGGTCTCACAACGGCATCCTGTACTCCGCCATCGTCGTCAGCACCTCCGATGAGCTACGCGACCGGGTCGAGGAGACGACGGACATCGTCGCGATAGAAGAGGTGCAGTTCTTCGACGAGCGCATAGTCGAGGTGTGCCGAAGGCTCGCGGACGGGGGGCACGACGTCATAGCTGCCGGGCTCGACATGGACTTCCGGGGACAGCCGTTCGGGCCGATGCCGACGCTCCTCGCAGAGGCCGATGGCGTTATAAAGCTCCACGCTATCTGCGCGAGGTGCGGTCGTGATGCGGCGAGGTCGCAGCGGCTCATAGACGGGAGACCGGCCCCGGCCTCCGCGCCGACGATCCTGGTCGGGGCCGAGGAATCCTACGAGGCGCGTTGCCGCCACTGCCACGAAGTTCTTTGAGAGAGTGTCA
>JBPCNU010000234.1:0-9092 GCA_051000975.1 Rubrobacter sp. | reverse complement strand
GCCCTGCTCCAGCTTGAGAGTTCAAGTCTGGGACTGCCCTCCAGGTGAGAACCGCTGTCAGAGAGCGATGCCCCCGGATCTCGGCACGGCTCTCACTTCTTTCCCCTTCGAACTCAGAAGACAGAAGACACCGCGTACGGGGGTTCCGTTCCGGCTTCGAGGCCGGGAGGCGAGCGTTGGTTTTGATCCTCGGCTCGCCTTTGAGCAGGTCGTTCAGGTTACTGGTAGGTGATGATCGAGGGCGCGGGGTCGAGGGCGAGTACCTGGTTCGGCTCCAGAACCGGGGTGTCCTGATTGTAGAAGACCTTGAAGGCCCCGTACTGTATCGGCTGGGCGCGAACGAGGGTGCCGTACTTGGAGAATTTCGCCTCTGCGCCCCCGAAGCCATCGGCGTGAAGCACGACCTGCACGTTATCGGTCGGGCGTATATCCTGCTTGTTCGTCACGATGCTGACCTCGAACTGGTGGACCATGAGGATCTTGTCCGGTATCCCCTCTTCTTCGACCATGTTGTCGAGGTATTCGACGGCTTCCTGGATCTCCGCTCCGTCTACCGTTCCGAGGTCTACGCCGGGAACCTGCCCTTCGTCTATGGCGTACTCGGTGTCTATGGCGAGGTGGACGTACGGCTCCTTGAGGAATTCTTCCAGCCCCCGCACTTCTTCCATGACGCTCGCCCGACCGAGCTGTACGTCGAGGATCAGCAGCGCGTCGTTCGCTTTTGCAAGCTCGGCATACTGCCGGATGTACTCCGGGTCAACCGAGGCGACGTAGAGGTCGTCCGGGCCGGGGTCGCGCTGAGCGATGGTAGCGATGAACTCTATAGCCGGGATAGCCGGGCGATCCGGATCGGCGTCCGTGTAGGCCTGAGTCTGCTGCTTGAGAAGGCGCATCATCTCCTGTGGTTCGTACTCACCGAGTATTCCCATGAGGTCGGAGGTCGGCGTCCCGTAGTAGGCGACTATCCGGTTGTCCTTGAGCGGCCCGTCCGATTCGTCTGACTGGCCCCTTAGAAGCGTCTCCCCAAGCGGTACGCTGCGCGACGGCCCCTGAGACGCCCCCGTACTCTCCATCCCGGTCGTTCCGCCCGCTACCGCATCGTCGCCCTCCGGGTCCTCGTACTGCTCGATGGCGACACCGGCGTTCTGGGTTCCAACGGCGAGCTCGGAGTCCGCGGCGGTTACGCTCTGCGAGATGGGCGTCGCGTTGGCCGAGGGCTCTAGCGCGGCATAGGGCTGCTCCATCTCCGGCTCCGTCGTCGCAGCGTTGTCGCCCGTCGTTCCGCCGCCCCCCGTGCCCTCGGCGCTACCTTCGCCGTTCGCGCCTTCGTCCCCGCGATTCTCGTTTTGAGATCCGCAAGCCTGAAGTACCAGCATCAGCAGAAGGACGACAACGACGGCGGAGATCACCCCTACTACGATGTGCCGTCGGCGCCTTCTATGCCTCTGCCAGTTGCTGAGTGCAGACACCCCTTCACGTCCTTTCCAAACCCATACGAACTCTCCACGAACCTCTGCGCCACCCGAAACCCCGGCGCTTGCACGGTTTCGGGCAGTCTAGCATCGCTTCGACGCCCTCGCTCTCGGCCCGGAAACGAAGAACCCGACCCCTCTGTCAAACGAGGAGCCGGATTCCGGTGAGACTATTCTGTTCTGTTGGGTGATCCCCTGCTTACGCCAGACCCTCGGCCTCGTACTCGCGGAGGAACCCTTCGAAAAGCCTGCGGTGGCCCTGCTCATCGTGAAGAATAGCGATGACCATATCCTGGGTGACCCAGTCAACGCCATCGGTTACCTCGATGATCTTGTTGTAGTGCTCTATCGCGCCCGTCTCGGCCTCGATAACGCCCTTGATGACGTGGACGATGTCGGTGTTCTTCGTCGGCGGCTGCAGGTAGCTCTGCTCCGGCTTGAAGTCCATGGAACCGGGGACCGTGCCGTAAAGCTCCTTTATCCTGCTGGCAAACTGCTGCGCATGGCCCAATTCCTCCTGCACATCACCCTGCAGCGACTCGATGATCTCCTGCGCCCGAACGCCATCCGGGTTGGTCGAGTTGGTCACGTAGCTCACAACCGTCTCAAGCTCGCTGAAATAAGCCTTCTTCAAAAGCCCGATGATCTCTTCCCGCTTCTCCGAATTCGAGGAATCGAGTATGTCCGCCGTTCTTCCAGTCTCCATGAAGCCTCCTGAGGTCTTTTCTGTTCGTTTCCTATTTACACTGGGTTTGTACCCAATGCTCCATCTGCCAAAACAAGATCAAGAACTATTATTGATCTGCAATAAGTATATCAGAGGGCGATGTTACATCTACCGTTTCGAGAGGATTTTCGGGGGCTTTTTCAGCGAATCCTGTAGGTTCTGTGAGTCTGGGTCAGCCGAGTTTGGGTTCGGTTTTCGCTTCGATGGCGGCTTCGATACACTCGTCGGCGTTGGCTCCGGTGGAGGCCATTACCCCGGCGGCGAAGGCTCCTTCTACGAAGGGCGCATCAACGAGGTGGGTCTTTGCGCGGGTTTCGTCGTCTAGCATCTCGAGGATGGCTTCGATGCACATCACCGCGCTGCCGATGTCAACGAAGACGAGGATTTCGTCGGCGTTAGCCTCTTCTACAGCTCGCTGGATGCGTTCGGGGTCGGTGCCGAGGCTGCCGTCGGGGGTTCCTCCGACGGGTATCACTTCCACGTCTCCGGCCATCTGACGCACGAGGTCGGCAGTCCCGGTCGCTATCTGTGAGCTGTGCGAGACGAGGACGAGGCCGACCACGTTACTCTCCCCCCAGCACGCTCGCGGCGGCGGCGAGGAGAAGCGCGGTCGAGGTCGCGCCGGGGTCTTTGTGTCCGGCGGATCGCGGCCCGAGGTAGCTTGCCCGGCCTTTTCTGGCGGTAAGTTCTACGGTGGCTTCGGCCCCACCTTCGGCGGCCTCGGCGGCGGCCCGAAGGACAGAGGCTGCTCCAGACCCTTCACCCTCGGCGGCGGACTTCGCGGCCTCTACGGCGGGCTGGAGAGCATCGATCATCGTCTTGTCCCCTAACTCGGCCTTTCCACGTTGTTTGATGCCGCCGAGCGCGGCCTCCAGAGCGGCGGCGACATCTTCGCCGGAGGGAGATTCTTTGTCCTTGAGGGAGGCCGAGGCGCGGAGGAAGGCGGTGCCGTAGAGTGGCCCGGACGCTCCACCGACCTTACCGATGAGGGCCATCGAGACGGTCTTCAGGACATCGGCGGGGGTCTCGAAGGAGCTGGAGTCGAGGCTCGCGAGGGCGGCCTGCATCCCCCGGTTCATGTTGGTGCCGTGGTCTCCGTCTCCGATAGCAGAGTCTAGCTGGGTGAGCATCCTCCGGTTCTCTTCCATAGAAAGAGCCATAGCCCGGATGATCTCGACCGTTTTCTCGGCTGCGCTCAAGGTGTTCTCCTCGTCTCTGATCTCGGGATTCTGTATTCCGTTCATTATCAACGAATCGCGGGAACCTGGTAGTTTTGCAGGTCCCCGCGAAGGTCAGGCTACGATCTATTTAGCGTTGTCGTACGCTCCGATACCCGGGTCTAGGCGACGACCAGACCGAGCAGGAGGAAGACCGTCGTCATGACGGCGATGGCGCAGGCGGGCGGGTCGATGTGGGTATCGCCGTGGATCAGGAAGAGCCTGGAGAAGAACTCCCCGACCAGCGCCCCGAGTACACCACCGATTATCGCGATGATCAGGACACCCGTATCACCGAACCCGGTTCCGAGAGCTCCGGCGGCCACCGCTGCCGGAAGGGCCATGTGGTGAGTAACCGGGATAGCGGTCCCGAACTGGAGGAAGATCAGGGACGCAGCCGAGATACCGAAGCCGAGCACCGTAGCCGCGGTTGCCAGGTCCGGGCTGATGCCGATTATGGTGATGAACATGAAGCCGCTCATCGCACCAACACCGAGGCCGATGACGGCGGCCTGCACCCACTTCTCCTGCTGAGGAACCCAGACCTGCGTCTCGCCGGGATTGAAGCGGCCCCGCTGGGCGGCGGCGGGTTCCAGGTTACCGAAGATGCCCGTGCTGCCGAAGACCACGCGAACGATTATCGCCGATATCGCGACCGTCAGGGCGACCACGTCGGTGTAGCTCGTCAGGAACGTCCCGAGCAGGCTGGCGATGAGGTAGCCGAGAGCGCCGAACGCGCCACCGACCAGGAGCACCGCCGGGCTGCCCGTACCGGCGAGGCCCGCGTTGGTTTTCTTACTTTTGTTGGGCAGGCCCGGACGTTGGGCGAAAGCCGCCGCCGCAACCGCGCCACCGAACGAGATGTGCGGGCCGAAGATCGGCCCGAAGGCGATGTTGCCGATCATGTCGTAGTTTCCCCCGCCTATCGAGGCCGCCACCCCGGCTATGACAAGGAAACCGGTGAAGATAAACGCTGGAAGCCCTCCCACCGCAGCCCCGAACAGACCACCTCCGAAGGCAGCGATCAAGAACAGTAGGCTAAAATCCATTTAACTTTCCCCTTTCCGAGGTTTACCCATAGAGGCCCCCACAGACCTCACATAACGTATATTTTCCTAGAATGGTCTGCCAGCCGCCACCTTGCACGGCGCGGTCAGATAACCTTTCATCTCCTCGTCGAGCTTTAAGAGGCCAACTGAGAAGCCGGCCATCTCCAATGAGGTCATGTAGTCCCCGATGTAGGGACGCCCATAGACGCTTATTCCCTCGCGCTCCAGAACCTCCGCTACACGCGCGTAGGCGATGTAGAGTTCCATCGGCGGCGTGGCGCCGAGGCCGTTGACCATCACCGCGACCTCCGAGCCGGAGAAGTCCACGTTATCGCCGAGGACTTTCCCGAGGAGCTGGTCCACTATTTCGTTGGCGGTCTCTATCTTCTTGCGCTCGATGCCGGGCTCGCCGTGGATGCCCATGCCTATCTCCATCTCGTCGTCGGAGATCTCGAAGATCGGCTCCCCCGACTCCGGCGGGATGCAGCTCGTGAGCGACATACCCATCGTTCTGACGTTGGCGTTGACTTTCTCGGCGAGTTCTTTTATCCCGGCGAGGTCTTTGCCGTCATCGGCTGCGGCGCCGCAGATCTTGTGCACGAAGATTGTTCCGGCGATCCCACGCCTCCCGCTCGTGTACGTCGAGTCTTCCACCGCAACATCGTCGTTGACGACCACGTAGTCGGTCTGTATCCCCTCGACCTCCGCAAGCTCACCGGACATCTCGAAGTTCAAGACGTCGCCGGTGTAGTTCTTTACGACGTAGAAGACGCCCGCCCCGCCGTCTACTGTCTTCGTCGCCTCCAACATCTGGTCCGGGGTCGGGCTGGTGAAGACCGGCCCGGCGCAGGCCGCGTCGAGCATCCCGGCCCCGACGTAGCCGCCGTGCGTCGGCTCGTGGCCGGAGCCGCCCCCACTGACGAGGGCGACCTTTCCACTGATGGGCGCGTCGGCGCGCACGATTACGGTGTGCTCCGGGATCACGCGGATGATGTCCGCGTGAGCTTTCTCCATCCCCTGGAGCATCTCCGGCACGACGTTCTCCGGGGCGTTGATGACTTTCTTCATTGCCATTGTCTTCCCTTCTCTAGCCGAGTGGTGAGGCAACGACGTCCTGCGCCCAGCCCTTGGACCGCTTGACGGCCTCCTTCCACCGACCGTGCAGCCGCTCGCGCTCCTCCTCGCTCATCTGCGGCTCGTAGCGCTTGGCGAGCTTCCACTTCTCGGCGAGTTCTTCCTTGTTGTCCCAGAAGCCCGTCGCGAGGCCGGCGAGGTAGGCCGAACCGAGGGCGGTCGTCTCCGTAATCTCGGGCACTTCCACCGGAACGCCGAGGATGTCGGCCTGGAACTGCATCAGCCACCCGTTGGAGGCCGCCCCACCGTCGGCCCGGAACTCGGACAATTTGATGCCGGAGTCCTTCTCCATCGAGTCGACTACGTCTTTCGTCTGGTAGCACATGGCTTCGAGCGCGGCCCGTGCGAGGTGCGCCTTCGTCGTGCCGCGCGTCAGGCCGACTATCGTGCCGCGAGCGTACGGTTCCCAGTGCGGCGCGCCGAGGCCGACGAGAGCCGGAACGAAGTACACTTCGTCGTTCGAGTCCACGCTCCGGGCGAGTTCTTCAGTCTCGGAGGCGTTCTTGATGATGCCGAGGCCGTCGCGCAGCCACTGGACGGCGGCTCCGGTTATGAAGATCGCACCTTCGAGAGCGTACTCGACGGGATCGTCCCCGATGCCCCAGGCGATGGTGGTGAGGAGGTCGCCCCCGCTCTTCATCGGCTCGGCACCGGTGTTCATGAGGGCGAAGGAACCCGTGCCGTAGGTGTTCTTCGCGAGGCCCTTGTCGTAGGCGGCCTGTCCGAAGAGCGCGGCCTGCTGGTCGCCGATAACCGCCGCAACCGGCACCTCGGCCTGGAAGAACGCGCCGGGGTCGGTGTTGCCGTAGACGTGCGAGGACGGCTTGACCTCTGGGAGTATCTCGTCCGGTACCCCGAAGAGGTTCAGGAGGTCGCGGTCCCACTCCAGGCTGTAGATATTGTAGAGAAGCGTTCTGGAGGCGTTGGAGTAGTCGGTAACGTGAGCGTGGCCGCCGGTGAGTTTGTAGACGAGCCAGGAGTCTATGGTTCCGAAGCAGATCTCACCCCGCTCCGCCCGCTCGCGCAAGCCTTCGACGTTATCCAACATCCACTTGACCTTCGAGCCGGAGAAGTAGGCATCTATCGTGAGGCCGGTCTTGTCCCGGACCATCTGATCGTTCCCGGCGGCGGAGAGTTCGTCGCAGATGGAGGCTCCGCGCCGGTCCTGCCAGACGATGGCATTGTGAACCGGGTCTCCGGTCTTGCGGTCCCACATCACGGCGGTCTCGCGCTGGTTGGTTATACCGATAGCGGCGAGCTGCCTCGCGCTGATCTGGGCATCCCCGAGCGCCTCCCCGACGACCCTCATGGATACGCGCCAGATCTCATCGGCGTCGTGTTCTACCCAGCCGGGCTGCGGATAGTACTGCGTGAACTCCGAGTAAGCCCGACCCGCGAGCGCGCCGGAGTGGTTGAAGATCAAGACCGTGGTCCCCGTGGTTCCCTGGTCTATAGCGAGTACGTAGTCTCCTGCCATTATTCTGTTCCTTTCCCCTGTTTACCCTTACCCCTGACGCTAACGTTTGCCCTTTCCCTGAGCGCACCTCCGTTCCCCGAAAAAGAGTAGCCTCGCGTCGGGACGGCCCGTGAAAGTTCCGCGAGTGGTCTCCGACGCGAGGCTCTCTCTTATCTCTTGAGCCTATGCTTGAAGCGTGTTCGGTTAGCGCACTGCACTCTACATCCGGTACAACCCCTGGTCAAGAGTGGACTGAGTTCCCCGCTCCGCTCAGGCGAGTTTCCAGAGTATTCGCTCGCTCGTCGAGATGCCAACGGCCCCGGCTTCTACTATCCTCGATGCGGTCTTGAAGTCCCGCACAAGTCCCCCCGCGAGAACGGGCTTTACGAGTTGCCTACCGTACTCGGCGACGACCTCGGGGTAGGCGACCGCCGGGAGTATCTCCACGCAGTCCGGGTCGGCGGACTTAACGAGGCGCATCCCCCGCGCGACCGCGCTCGAATCTATGGCGAAGAGCCGCTGCACCGTAACCACCCCCGTCCCCCGAGCCGCCTCCACGACGTTCCGGTGGGTCGTGATGATCCCATCCACCTCATCCGCGAGGAATTTTATCCCGCTCGCGTCAGCCGCTATCCCGCCAACCGTATCCACATTGATGAAAATGGACGGCCTGCGGTACTTCTTCCTGACCATCCGCAAGACCTCGAACACATCGCCACCGAGGACGAAGATCGCGGCATGATCCCCCGCAAGCGCGCGCTCAAGGTCAACGCCCGGCTCCCTGACCGCCGGGATCATCGGATTGACCTTCAACAAACCTAGGAACTTCTCCAGCTTTCGCCCCGACACCGCGCTCTCTTTCCCCATTTCCTGACTCTAGCAGCTTTCCTAACAGCCCGAACCCTCCACAGACCCACGCACTATACCCACGCACTATAACTATCTGCTTTTGCACCTATAATATTTCTTTGATACCCTGTAAGCATGAGCGGTGTGAGCCTTCAGGGTCTACGAATGTTTCTTGCGGTGGTGGAGCATGGTTCGGTCTCCGAGGCGGGTCGGGAGCTTGGGGTCTCACAGCCTGCGGTTTCGGGGCATCTGCACTCTCTAGAGGAGCGTTACGGGGTCGTCTTGCTGGACCGGGGACGCCCGATGCGCCTGACACCCGCCGGGGAGACGCTGGCGCGACACGCGCGGCGGGTTCTCACCGCGCACCGGGAGATGGAGGAGGAGATGTCGCAGCAGTCGGAGCCGAGGGGCGATCTGGAAGTCGGAGCGTCAACGACCCCGGCGCAGGTCGTGATCCCGAGGGTGGTTACTGGTTTTGCCGAGCGGTATCCGGCGGTCAACCTCAAGGTGCGGGTCGGGGATACGAAAGAAATCCTCGTCGCGTTGAAGGGCCGTGAGATCGAGGTCGCGGTCGTCGGGCTTTTGCCGGACGCGGTGGAGTTCGAGTCGCATTCGTTGGAGGAGGACCGGCTCGCCGTCATAGTCGCGGCGGGTTCCGGGGAGGTCGGCTTCACCCTTCAAAAGCTTGCGGGGTGCACGTTCATTCTGCGCGAGGAAGGTTCGGCGACGAGGCGGGCGATCGAAGAGGTCCTCTCGGAGCATAGCGTCCACCCGAAACCGGTGATGGAGCTTGGCTCGAACGCAGCCATCGTCGGGGCGGTTGCAGAGGGCGCGGGGGTCGGGGTCGTGCCGGAGGGGTTCGTCTCTGGTGAGTCGCGAGTCAGGAGCGTTGCGGTCGAAGGGCTGGCGATGAGCCGCCCGCTCGTGCTGGTCAGCGAGCGCGGCAGGCAACTCTCGTCGGCGGCGAAGGCTTTCGTGAAGCTCTGTGTCGAAGGTTCGCAGGATTCCGGGAAACGATAGTCCGGCAGAAGGCAAGCCCGGTAGAAGTTAATCAGGGAAAGGGAAACGGACTTGAAGAAAGTACTGGTGGTGAGTGTACTGGCGACTCTGGGGTCGTTGTTTGCCGGGGGTTGCGGCGGTGGCGGGTCCGGGGATACGGAGATCGTGAGGATCGGCCTAATCCCGAAC
>JBPCNU010000233.1:0-20245 GCA_051000975.1 Rubrobacter sp. | reverse complement strand
AGGGCGCGCAGGACGGGGGTGAGGTTTATGAGCGGCGGGAGCCGGACTTCCAGCCTGTCGTGCTCGATGGCCTCTACGATCTTCCCGGTGACGTACTCTTCTTTGAGGAGCGGCAGGCCGAGGCGGGGCTTGGTCTTTACGCCGGAGAACATGCCGGTGTCCACGTAGTACGGTTCCATCAGGGTGGTCTTTACCCCATCGTGGCCGGAGTTTCGCAGCTCGGCGCGCAGCGACTCCCCGAAGCCGATGGCGGCGTGTTTGCTCGCCGAGTAGTCGGTCTGGCGGTCTACGCCGACCAGCCCGGCGGCGGAGGCGACGGTTACGACGTGGCCGCTGTTTACCGCGAGCATCTCGGGCAGAAACGACTTCGTCATCCAGAAGAGGGCGAGGGCGTTGATGCGCATGGTCGCCTCTATCCTCTCGTCGGGTATCTCCATGAGGCGCGCGCCGGAGATCACCCCGGCGTTGTTTACGAGGATGCTGACCGTCCCGACTTCGTAGCGGACTCTCCTTGCCGTTTCGTAGACCGTTTCTCTGTTCGAGACGTCGCAGACGTAGCCGTGTGCCTTGCGGCCGGTTTCGGAGAGGATCTCCCGCAGGACGGCGTCTATCCCGGTCCGGTCGAGGTCGTAGACGACGACCCGCGCCCCGAGGCGGGCGAGCCTCAGCGCGACGAGCCGCCCGATGCCGCGCGCGCCCCCTGTCACGACCGCGACCTTCCCGGCGATGACGGTCAACGGAGCCTGCCTCGCGGAAGGTGTTTGGCGAGCCGGAGCGCGGCCGTGATGGTCTTCGCGTATCGTCCCGCATCGCCGCCCGGGAGCGTCCCGGGTACGGAGATGCGCTGCGCTGAGATGGTCTGTGATTCGGTGTACTTCAGGATGCCCTCCGCGCCATGCCGCCTGCCGATCCCCGATTCCTTGAAACCGCCCATCGGAGCGTCGGTCGCGGCCCACGCGCTCGCGAAGGCGTCGTTCACCCCGACCGTCCCGGCTTCGAGGCGCGACGCTATTTTTCGTCCTTGACGCTCGTCGGTGGTCCAGACGCTGTGGTTCAGGCCGAGGTCGCTCTCGTTGACGAGCCGGACGGCCTCATCTTCGTCCCGGAAACGGTAGAGCGCGGCGACGGGGCCGAAGGTCTCTTCCAGGAAGAGCCTCATCCCTTTCGTAACCCCGTCAAGCAGCGTCGGTTCGTAGAAGTACGGGCCTATCTCTGGCCTCGCCCTCCCTCCCGCGAGCACCCTCGCACCCTTCGAGACCGCTTCCTCGACGTATCCCGTGAGTCGCTCCAGTTGCTCTTCAGAGGCGAGCGAGCCCATATCCGCTGTGTAGTCAAGCTTCGGGTTGAGGTCCATCCGGGAGATTCTCCCGGTCAGGCGTGAGGCGAACCCATCGTAGACGGAGGCGTGGACGTAGATGCGCTCCGCCGAGACACAGAGTTGACCGCCGCTCGAAAAGGCCGCCGCCTCGGCGCCGAGGATGGCTCGGTCGAGGTCGGCGTCTTCGCAGACGACCATCGCGTTCTTCCCGCCGAGTTCTAGAGAAAACCCGGTCAGGCACTGGGCCGCCCGGCTCGCGACCTTTCTCCCGGTCTCCGTGCTTCCGGTGAACATCACGAAGTCGGACTCGTCTGTGAGGGCAGACCCGATCTCCTCCCCGTCCCCGACGACGACCTGTACGAGATCCGGCGGAAGGCCCGCTTCCTTCAGCAGCCGGAACGCCCAGAGCGCGGTGAAGGGTGTCTTCTCGTCGGGCTTGATCAGTGCTGCGTTACCCGCGAGTGTCGCCGGGATAGCGTCTGTGACGGCGAGGTTCAGCGGATAGTTCCACGGCGTTATGAAGCCGCAGAGACCCTTCGGATGACGGTTCTCCCAGGTCTTCGAGACAATGGGGAACGCACTCTTCCGGGGCCGGGTCTTCAGGTAGGAGCGAGCCGTCTTCGCGTAGTACCGGGCGACGAGCGCGGTATCGAGAACTTCGTCGAGGGCGTGGCGGCGAGCCTTGCCGCTCTCCAGTTGTATGAGGTCGAGGACCTCGTTCTGACGGTCGAGGATCAGGTCGTGGAACCTGAGCATGATCCTCGCTCGCTCGCGCAGAGTCGACTCGCGCCAGGCTCTCTGCGACGCTCTTGCCCGTCGCGCCGCCGCGTGCACGTCATCGGCGGAGTTGCGTGGGATATGAGCAAGTATCCTGCCGGTAAACGGTATCTCGACGGGGATGAATTCACCGGTGCTGGAGGGCGCCAGGAGTGAGATGAGGTTGGAGCAGTCCGGGAAGCCGCATGGTACAGGCGTAGGGGGAGTGGCGGAGTTTTCCGCGTGCGGTGCTGCGGATGAAGAGCTTATCTTCGGCCCGTCTTTTCTCGATCTCTCAGGCCGGAGATTATAAGGTCGAGTCCGAGTTCGAATTCGTATTCGTGGTCCACGTTGCCGAGGTAAGGTCGGAGCTGGTTCACGCCGGTGAACTCGCGGGGGATCTTGAACTCTAGCCGGGGATTCTTCGAGGCGTTCGGTTCTAGGGCAAAGCCCCGGATCTCGGCCATCGAATACCCGAAGGTGTAGTTGGTCAGAATCCTGAAGACGTGGAACGACTCCTTCATCCCGAACCCCGCCTCCGACATCACCTTCAGGTAGCGTTCGAGCAGCCAGAGCCCGTCCGGGTAGCTCGGGGGGCGACTGATCAGGAGCGGAAACACGTTCGGATGCTGGTGGGCGATCTTCCTGAACCGACGGTAGCCGTCCTTGACCTGCTCTTCCCAGGATTCACTTGTGCGGGGAACCTCCAGTTCCTCCAGCACGTACTGGACCATACCGTCTAGAAGAGCGCTCTTGTTCGGGATGTGGTTGTAGAGCGACATCGCCTCGACACCCAGCTCGGCGCCGAGCTTGCGCATCGAAAGAGCCTCAAGACCCTCCCGGTCAACGAACCTCACCGCAGCCTCGAGAACCTTCTCACGACTTAGCCTACGCCTCTCAACCACCCTAACGCGCCCCCGAATGTCTTTCTGAACCTGTAATGTAACTTTTTTCGGTTTCTACCTGTCACCTGAATAGCTTACAGTATCGGATCGAAGCTTATGCCGTAATCCGAAGACTTCGGTATGCAGCTTTACATGTGGCGAGCCGGTAGTCGGGGGAGAGAGGCGGTTCAGTCGTAGAGTCCGGCACGGCTCTTCTGGGTTTCGACGGCGGATTTCACCCGTCGGGCCTCGGGAAGGGCCATACGCTTGAATTCGAGGACTCTGCCCTTGTTGGTCTTGACGACGAGGGTGCAGTTGACGAGCCCCTTGAGGGTTATGTTCTCGATGTCTCTGAGGTCGAAGGATTCGACCTTCTGACCCTGCCAGCCGCTCTGAATCTCGACCTTGTCGGCGTAGACCTTGATAACGTGATTGGTGTGAGCCGAGGCTTCTGTGAGTGGAGTTTCCAAGGTTCTCTCTTTCTTATCTGATTTTCTTATCTGATGTTATCCGAGGTTCCTCTTGCTGCTTGAAATATAGGCCTTGATGGGGACTCTGTCAGCGTACCGACATCAAAGAGCGCCGACCGGATGATCCCGGCCGACGCTTTGTGTTGTTGTTGCTTGTCCGTTACGGGGAGAGGCTTTCTATGCCTGTCCCTCGGTAGCGCGGCTGGAGACCGAAGCACCCTGAGGAGTACCGTTGCCGTTGCTGCCGTTCTGGTAGTCTGTCGCTACGAGGTCCGGGTAGCCGTAGACACCGTGCTCGTGAACGTCGAGCCCGTCGAGCTCGAACTCCGGCTTGACCCTGAGACCTATCGTCGCCTTGAGAATAGCGAAGACCAGAAGCGACGATAGGAAGACGAAGGCGAAGACCGAGACGATACCGAGAGCCTGAACGCCGAGCTGGTAGAAGCCACCGCCGTAGAAGAGGCCCGGACGACCGACCGCTGCCAGCTCCGGAGTGGTGAAGAAGCCCGTAGAGAGCGTACCCCACACGCCACCCATGCCGTGGGCCGCGATCGCGCCTAGCGGATCGTCGACGCCGATCTTGTCAACGAAGATCAACGTTATGTACATGATGACGCCAGCTATGAGACCAATGACGATGGAGGCCCACGGAGCCACGAAGGCACAACTCGCCGTGATTCCGACCAGGGCCGCGATAGCACCGTTGCCGCCCATGCCTACGTCGACGTTCTTGCGGTAGATGTAGCTCATGCCCATCGCCCCGAGAACACCACCGCAGGCCGCGAGCGTCGTGGTCAGGGCCACGTCGGCGATCTGGGTCGAGGCCATCATCGTCGAGCCGGCGTTGAAGCCGTACCAGCCGACCCAGAGGATCAAGACCCCGAGCACCGCGAGCGGCATGTTGTGACCGGGTATGGTGACTGGCCGCCCCTCGTCATCGTACTTACCGAGCCGGGGCCCGAGGAGGAGTGTACCCGCGAGGGCCGCCGCCGCACCGGAGAGGTGGACCACCTTCGAGCCGGCGAAGTCCGGCTTGCCGAGTTCTGAGAGCCAGCCGCCGCCCCAGACCCAGTGAGCTACCATCGGGTAGATCAACCCCGCGAATACCACCGCGAAGATCACATACACCGCGAACTTCGTCCGCTCCAGCATCGTCCCCCACACGATGGCCAGCGAGACCGCTACGAACGCGACCTGGAAGACGAACTTGGCCGAGATCGGCACCTGCGTCCACGAGAGGCCCGCGTAGGTCGCCTCGCTGCCGGTCAGGAAGAACCCGCCGAGACCGATGAACCTCTGGAGCGCGCCGCCGTCGGAGAAGGCGAACGCGAAGCCAACAGCCCAGAACATCAGGCCCGCGATAGCGAGGTTCACGAGGATCTTCGCAACGACGCTGCCCACGTTCTTCATCCGCGAGAATCCCACTTCGAGCATCGCGAAACCGGCCTGCATGAACAGGACCAGCACCGCCGCGACGATGACCCACATCGTGTCCATCGCCAGCGAGAGATCCGCCGTGGTCGGCGCATCACCCTGGGCAAACGCCATCCCCGGCAGTGCCACGACCAGGAGCAGCGATGCCGATAATATGAGAGCCAACCTCTTCAAAAATACCTCCTCATAACAGAACCCCCGCCTCTGTAGACCCGAAAAATCCGCCGTTTCTCGTTTCCGGGACAGGATGACTAACGTAACGTCCGTAGTCTATGACCGACCGTATACGAGGTCTTTGGCCCGATGTATAAACATAGCCTGCGCAGAACCCCGCAAACTTGTACCGGAAGACGATGTATGACCTCCGAATGGAACAGGGGTTACCAGAAGATCGGGCATCCGGGTTTCGGAGGGGCTGTTTCTAGCGGTCTGAGATGGTCGCGGGGCGTTCGGGGGCGCGTCCGAGGAGCTGCATGGCCTTCAGGCCGAGGGTGAGGCGTTCGCGGTCTTCGGTCTTCTCGATGTCGAGGTTCGTGAGTTCGGTGATGCGGTCGAGCCGGTAGCGGATGGTGTGGCGGTGGGCGAAGAGCTCCCCGGCGGTCTTCACGGTCGAGGCGTCGTTTGCGAGGTAGGTCGTGAGGGTGTGGATGAGTTCCGTGCCGTAGCGGTCGTCATAGATGACGACCGGGCCGAGCGTCTCGTCGTAGAAAGATTCCAGTTCCTGCGGGTCGTCGCGCAGCACCTTGAAGAGGAGCTTGTACGTCCCGGTCGCCTCGAAGGTCGAGATGGACGATGGACCGTGAATGCGGTGTCCTATCTCCAGGGCGACCTCGGCTTCGGAGTAGGCTTCGGGGAGCTTGCCCGGCTCCGGGGTGAAGCGTCCGAGGCCGACGGAGACGGTCAGGTCGGGGAGAAGGCCGCGCACGTAGCGCTGGATGCGGGCTGCGAGGGTGCGGGCCTTCTCCGGGATCTCCTTCGCCGTCTCGGAGTCCGAGGGGGCGATGAGGAGGATGACGTTGTCCGAGCGCGGGCCGGTCAGAAAGTTCGAGAAGACCTCGCGGGCCTGCAGGCGCACCGCATCGGCGAGGCGGCGCTTCAGTTCCTGGATGGCCGGTTCCTTCAGGCGGCGGCGTCCGAGGTAGAGGGCGAAGTCGTCTATGTCCACGATCAGGACGAGCGCGCCCTGTGTCAGGTTCGCCCCGAGGTAGCGGGCGCGCTGGAGCAGGAGTTCCACCGAACCGTAGTGGCCGTTGATGAGGTCGTCCACGAAGTCGCCCCGGATGCCGAGTTCCGTTTCCAGACGAATGCGGTCCTTGTCGAGTTCGGTCTTCAGGACACGCCGGGCCCAGTAGAGGTTCACTACGTCTTCGGGGGCGAGCGGGTTCTCGAAGAGGTCTACCCAGAGGTAGCCGGACGGCACACCCTCGCCGATGGGGGACCAGTGGAGTTCGCGGCTCTCCCGGCCGCCTCCGATACGCCACCGCTCGACCGGGACCGAGAGGAAGCCATCCGGCAAGCGAGCGTAGCGGTCGCGCCGCTCGCGGCGAGTCTCCTCGACGCTGCCGGGGCGGGAAGCCCGCAGGGAATGCTCGTGGAGGGTCGAGATCAGGGCCGCATCATCCCCGTCGTTCGGAGAGGCCGGGATCAACCTCCCGACCGGGTCTTCCAGCACGACCGCCCGGCCAAGCATCCGGGCAACCTTCTCCGTAACGGACTCCAGAGAGATTTCATCCCCGCCGACTGCCATCAGGTCGCGTCCGGCCCGGTGCGAGAGCCTGAGTAGCTCCGTCTCCCTGCGTTCCTCAGCGAGCAACATCGCCGTAAGCCGCCCGACCGGAACCCCGCTGGAAAGCTCCAGCAGCGCGACGCCGCGTTCCTTAGCCTCCCTCACGACGTTCGCTGAAAGCTGAGGGGGATCGCCCTCCGTCCGACGGAGCAGAATCGCTGGGGAGGCACACTCTTTCGCCCGCTCGACTAGCTTGAGGTAGCCTGCCTCCTTGCGCGACCGCGAAACGAACGCCACCGTCCCGACCTCTAGCCAGCCCTCGGTAGTCTCCTCGACCGAGAGGCCCATAATCTCCCGCGAGGCGTCCCCCGGCGAGAGGACCCTGGCCCCGAAATCGTCCTGCAAAATTCTTGAAAATCCGCCGAGGTTCAAGGGGGGGTACGCTCCAATCTCACATTCTCCGACCGGATGCGAACGTCGTCCGGCAATACCTTTATTCTGTCCGTCAGCCACGAGAATCGCAAATTCCGCCCCCGAAACGTAACGCCCGGCGTTGTTTCTATCACGTCGGAGGAGTTCGCAAGAAGGTCGTAGTTCCGGCTCGTCGCGGTAAAATACGGGTCGTGAGAAAAAGGTGTGATCCCAACCATTGGCCTCCGCGAAGGGGGCCTTATACTTGCCGGTGATCCAGATAAACCCACAAGACAGAAGCAGCGAGGGGAGCGCGACATCGCCGAGAGCCACATAACAGTCCGGGGCGCCCGCGAACACAACCTGAAGGATGTTACCGTCTCGATGCCCCGCGACGAGATGGTCGTCGTTACCGGGCTTTCGGGGAGCGGTAAGTCCTCGCTGGCCTTCGATACGATCTACGCCGAAGGTCAGCGTCGCTACGTCGAGTCGCTCTCGGCCTACGCCCGGCAGTTCCTCGGTCAGATGGACAAGCCAGACGTGGACCACATAGACGGCCTCTCCCCGGCGGTCTCCATCGACCAGAAGACGACCAGCAATAACCCGCGCTCGACCGTCGCGACGGTCACGGAGGTCTACGACTACCTCCGCCTCCTGTACGCCAGGGCCGGACGCCCGCACTGCCACGTCTGCGGCTTCCCGGTCTCTAGCTCGACGCCGCAGCAGATGGTCGAGAAGGTGATGACCCTCCCGGAGAAGACTCGCTTTATAGTCACGGCCCCGGTCGTGCGCGGCAGGAAGGGCGAGTACGGAAAGATGCTGAAGGAGTTCGCCGAGCAGGGCTACGCGAGGGTCAAGGTGGACGGCGAGGTACACGAACTCCCAGTAGACCTCGACCTCGACAAGAAGTACAAACACGATATCGAGGTCGTCATAGACCGGCTCTCGATGCGTGAGGGCATAGAACGCCGCCTGACCGATTCCATCGAGACCGCGCTCCGGCTCGCGGAGGGGATCGTCCAGATCGAAACGGTGGAGAAGGACGGCCCCGGTGAGACGATGCTCTTCTCGGAGAGCTTCAGTTGCACGAACTGCGGCGCGTCCATCGCCGAGATTCAGCCCCGGACGTTCTCGTTCAACAACCCGCACGGCGCGTGCGACCGCTGCGACGGTCTCGGGAGCCGCCTGGAGATAGACCCGGAACTCGTTATCCCGAACGAGGATCTGTCCATAAACGAGGGGTCTATCGCGCCGTGGGCCAACTCGTCGAGCGAGTATCAGGACAGCATCCTGTGGGCGCTCACGGACAAGTACCGAGTCGACCTCGACGCGCCGTGGCGGGAGTTGCCCGAGGAGCATCGCGACCTTGTGCTGAACGGGACGGATGGGGAGAGGATCTACATCTCCTACAGAAACCGTTACGGTCGCAAGCGCCAGTACATGACGCAGTTCGACGGTATCCTCGGAAACCTGCAGCGGCGGTACGTCGAGACGGACTCCGAGTACCGCCGGGAGAAAATAGAAGAATACATGTCCCACGTCCCCTGCCCGAAGTGCAACGGTGCGAGGCTCAGGCCCGAGGCTCTGGCCGTTATGGTCGGGGAACGGAACATCGCGGAGTTCGCGGCGTTGTCGGTGCGTGACGCCCTGAATTTCTTCGACGGCATAGAGTTTACGCCCCGGGAGTGGATCATCGCCGAGCGGGTGATAAAGGAGATCAGGGAACGTCTGGGCTTCCTCGTTGACGTCGGCCTCGGATACCTTACCCTCAACCGCTCCGCAGGCACGCTCTCCGGCGGTGAGGCTCAGCGCATCCGTCTGGCGAGTCAGGTCGGGAGCGGGCTGGTGGGCGTCCTGTACGTCCTCGACGAGCCGTCCATCGGGCTTCATCAGCGCGACAACAAGCGGCTGCTGGAGACACTCACGCGGCTCCGCGACCTCGGGAACACGCTCATCGTCGTCGAGCACGACGAGGAGACCATCCGCACCGCCGACTACGTCATAGACGTTGGGCCGGGGGCGGGGGTTCACGGGGGTGAGATCATCGCGGCCGGCTCGGTAAAAGACATCGAGGCCGAGCCGCGCTCCGTGACCGGGGACTTTCTCTCCGGCAGGCGCGCCATCCAGCCGCCCAAGCAGCACCGGGAGCCTCGGGGTGAGATCACGGTGAAAGGAGCCGCTGAGAACAACCTCCAGAATGTGGATGCAGAGTTCCCGCTCGGCATCTTCACGAGCGTTACTGGCGTGTCGGGGAGCGGCAAGAGTACGCTCGTCAACGACATCCTGTTCAAAGCTCTGGCGAACGCCGTCAGCCGCGGCAAGCATCGCCCCGGCAAGCACAAGGGCCTCGCGGGCATCGAAGACGTGGACAAGGTCATAGACATAGACCAGTCGCCAATCGGACGGACGCCGCGCTCCAACCCGGCGACGTACACGAAGGTCTTCGACCACATAAGAAAGCTCTTTTCCCAGACGGCGGAGGCCAAGGTTCGCGGCTACAAGCCCGGCCGGTTCTCGTTCAACGTCAAGGGCGGGCGGTGTGAAGCGTGCAAGGGGGATGGTCAGATCCGCATTGAAATGCACTTTCTGCCCGATGTCTACGTCCCGTGCGAGGTCTGCAAGGGTCGTCGCTACAACAACGAGACCCTCCGGGCGACCTACAAGGGAAAGTCCATCGCTGACGTGCTGGAGATGACCATCGAAGAAGGCGGCGAATTCTTCGAGCCCGTCCCGGCGATAGCGAGAAGGCTGAACACCTTGAGGGATGTCGGCCTCGGCTACGTCCGGCTCGGTCAGCCCGCCACGACCCTCTCCGGCGGTGAGGCGCAGCGGGTCAAGCTCGCGAGCGAACTGGGGAAGAGGGCCACGGGGAACACCGTCTACATCCTTGACGAGCCGACGACCGGGCTGCATTTCGCCGACGTGGAGCGGCTCCTTGAGATACTGCACCGGCTGGTGGATGCGGGGAACACCGTCATCGTCATCGAGCACAACCTCGACGTAGTACGGTCTTCGGATCACGTCATAGACCTCGGCCCGGAGGGCGGAGACGGCGGGGGTGAGATCATTGCGACCGGAACGCCAGAAGAAGTCGCCCGCGTCGAAAGTTCGCACACGGGCAGGTTCCTGCGGGAGATGATGCCGGAAGTGAAAGTCGCGGCGGCGAGCTAACGGAATAGCGGTGACCTTTCGCTTCCGAAGAGAGACTTGGCTCTCGACCGCTGAGTCGCTCGTGATCGGTGATAGACGTCGGCGAATCCGGGAGCTTACGAGCGGGGTGAGTTTCCGGGCCGTCGTGAACTGGTTACGTAGCGGGCGCAATCTCCCCGAGGAAAATTTTGAAAACCCCCCGACCTGCTGATAAGCTCAGATGACTTTGGGTAAGATTTCACCACACCAGCCTTTCGAGGATCACCACGCCGTAGATGCCAAAGGTTCCGGTCTGAGCTTCAGTCAGATGCTCGCTGCGGGACTGGCCTCGACCGGAGCGGCGGTCGTTACCTCGCGCTTCGGGGTCGCCGGGACGATCATCGGTGCCGCTCTCACGACCATGATCATCACCGGTGGTTCAGCGATCCTCAAGTCCTATCTCGAAACGCTGGCCGGACATGCCAAGAGCGTCCCGCAGCGGATCAACACCGGCCGCACCCGGGCGAACCGCGCCCGGGCCGGGAGAACCGGCAGCACCGCTACGGTGAACCGCGATCCTCTCCCAGACTCCGAGGGTATGAAGGTCTACGGTCGGGGAGAGAACGGCGGCGGCAGGCAGGGCTTCTCCGGAAAGCTGCGCTCTTCGTTCGGGTGGTTCTCCAACCTCTCGACCTCGCGCAAGAGCGGCATTCTTCTGGGGGCCGCAGTACCGGCCGTTATCGCCTTCATCGTTGCGATGTCCGCGATCACGAGCGTCGAAGTCGCCAGCGGGCGAACGCTCTCCTGCCTGACGAGCGGAACTTGCCAGACCGAGATCGGTGCCTCCGGCGCGACCTCGAACACGACCTTCGGGACGGTCGCCTCTCAGGCCAGTGGGTCTTCCGGCGGCTCTTCTCAGCCTGCCGAGAGCCAGCTGGATTCTCCAAGCCTCGCTCCGGAGCAGAACCCGTCCGGTGTTCAGAGCGAGTCGGACGACGACTCTGGATTCTTCGGCCAGCCCTCCAGTGGTGGTGGTTCAGATGGTTCCGGTGTGCCATCGGACCCCTCCGGCGCCGGCGTTCCATCCGGGACCGGTCAGCCCCCCGTCGTCGCACCCTCGGACCCGTCCGGCGGTGCGGTGCAGGAAGCCCCCGTCGAAGAGGCCGTACCCCAGCAGGCTACACCCCCCGTCGTAGAACCGGCCCCCGCTCAGTAGACCCCGGTAAATAGGGACTACTACGGCCTCCCGGAGCAACTCCATCACCTCAATCGTCTATTAACTTATCTACCTGATCCATAGAACGTTCTTCGTCGCCGGGACAGCACCGGCATTCTTCCGACTCTATTGAGAAACGAGTCGTCTATCTGGTATTTTATCCTTCTGTTCGCGGCGCCTTTCGTGCAGGGTGGTGCAGGACGGTTCGGGGGCCATCGGCCCTGATCCACACCAGAGAGAGGGGAGAACAATGGGGATTATGCGGCGCAAACCCGTCGAGCAGGCTATACGCGATAGTGAGGAGCCGGAACACAAACTCAAGAAGGCTCTCGGTGCGCTCGACCTCACGGTTTTCGGTATCGGAGTCATCATCGGTACGGGTATCTTCGTCCTGACCGGACAGGCCGCCGCCAACTACGCTGGCCCCGGCGTCGCCATCTCGTTCCTCGTGAGCGGCTTCGCCTGCGCCCTCGCGGCCCTCTGTTACGCCGAGTTCGCCTCGACCGTGCCGGTCGCCGGGAGCGCGTATACCTTCTCCTACGTCGGCCTCGGGGAGTTCGTCGCGTGGCTCATAGGGTGGGACTTGATCCTGGAGTTCACCGTCGGGGCCGCAACGGTGGCGAAGGGCTGGGGCGGCTACCTCGACAGCGTTCTCGGAACGCTCGGAATAGCGATACCGGAGGCGCTCTCAAACTCCCCGATAGCCTCCGCGCCGGACGCTCCCGTCGGGTACTTCGACCTCCCGGCGGCACTCATCACCGTGGTGATGGCGATGGTCCTCGTCGTCGGGATCACGCTCAGTTCCCGAGTGAATCAGGTCGTCACCGCGATGAAGCTCCTGCTGGTGCTCGCGATCATCGTCATCGGCATCTTCTACATCGACCCGGCGAACCTGACCCCCGTCATCCCGCCCGCCCAGGAAGGCTCCTACGGCGAGACGGCCCTCAGCACCCCGCTCTTCCTCGAAGTCTTCGGCATCGAGACGACGTTCGGGTTCCTCGGGGTCTTCACCGGGGCGGCGCTCGTGTTCTTCGCGTATATCGGCTTCGACGTGGTCGCGACGACCTCGGAGGAGGCCCGCAACCCGCAGCGCGACCTTCCTATCGGCATCCTCGCCTCGCTCGGCATCTGCACCGTTCTGTACGTCATCGTCTCGATAATCCTGACGGGTATGCTCCCCTACGACCAGCTCGGCGGCGACGCGCCGGTTGCGGACGCGCTCGCCTCGACGGGGCTTACCGGGTTCAACTTCATCATCTCGCTCGGCATCCTCATCGGGCTCACGGTGGTCGTCATGATCCTCCTGCTCGGGCAGAGCCGGGTCGCCTTCGCCATGAGCCGCGATAACCTCCTGCCGCGCTGGTTCGCTCGCGTCCACCCGACCTACCGGACCCCGTACCGTCTGACGATCATCACCGCCGTCGTCGCCGCTCTTCTGACGGGCTTTTTGCCGCTGAACGCCCTCGGGGAACTGGTGAACATCGGGACGCTCGCCGCGTTCGTTCTGGTCTCTCTGAGCGTTCTCGTGCTGCGTCGGACGCAGCCGGATCTGCAACGCGCCTTCACGACCCCGCTCGTGCCGCTCCTGCCGATAGTCTCGGCGCTCGTGAGCTTCATCGTAATGACGTTCCTGCCGCTCGAAACCTGGCTGCGCTTCGGGGCCTGGATGGTCCTCGGCGTTCTCGTGTACTTTCTGTACAGCAGGAACGCCAGCCGCCTCGGTCGTAGTGAACGTGAAGAGAGCTAGGGTTTCGGTGAACGCCGTCGCCCGCGAGCGACGCCGGAGCGGTTAGACTCAGCGGGCCTTGACTGACTCGAATTCTCTGCGAAAAAGGTTCCTGCTCCTCGTACTCGATGGCATACGCCCGGACATAATGCGGGCCGCCATCCGGGAGGGTGACGCACCGAACTTTCGGGAGCTATCCGAACGCGGGGAAGTTCGCTACGACGCCGTCTCGGTATTCCCGAGCATCACCCCGGCGGCGACGAGCGCGATAGCGACGGGCGAGGCTCCGGGCGGGAGCGGCATCCTCGGACATGCGTGGTTCGACCGGAAGGCGAACGAGACGGTCGTCTACGGGGCGAAGACGAGCACCGTACTGAGGACGGGGGCGGTGCAGGTCTTCCACAACCACGTCTGGCGGATGAACCGCGACCACCTGCTGCCGCCGACGATCTTCGAGGAGCTCCACGAGCGTGGCATAGACGGCGCGAGCGTACACTTCCCGGTGCGTCGCGGCCCACACGAACACCTGGTGAGGTCCAGGATCGTCGAGAGTTACATCAAGGGGAGCCGCTACCTCGGGCAGTCGGTGGCGGGGCCGAAGGAGTTGTTCCTCGGCGACCTGTTCTACAGCACGGACTTCGGGTTCAACGGGAGGAAAGGAAGCGGCGGGCTGCACCGTTCCGCCGGGATCAACGACGACTACGCCGTCGAGGTTGGGGTGAAGCTCATCTCGCAGAGGACCGCACCGTTCACCCTGCTGTACTTCTTTCGGGGCGACCAGATGGCCCATCACGAAGGACTCGCCGCCCAGCGAAAGTACCTCGCGAAGCTCGACGGATTCTTCGGCCGCATCGCCGCAGCGGCAGGCGGGATAGACGTTTTTCTCGAAGATTACGCGGTCCTCGCCGTCTCCGACCACGGCCACGCGCCGCTGCTAGCCAAGCGGCGTTACGTCTCGCTTTCGCGCCTGAAGGGACGCAGCGTCTCCTTCGGTGCGAAGGCGAGCTTCGGGGGCGGCACGGACACCGTCGTGGTTCCGAACGGACGAGCGGCTTCGTACTATCTGCGAGATCCCTCGGACTCGCGGGCGGTGGCGCAGTCCCTCGCCGGGCATCGGGGGATAGATTTCGCGGCGTGGCGGGAAGACGGCTGGGTATTCGTCCGAAAGCGCGGGCGCGAGATGCGGTTCAGGAAGTCCGAAGCCGGGCTTTCCGACGGTTACGGCGGGGCGTGGGAGATCGAAGGAGAGGCGGGAATACTCGGCGTGGAGACCTCCGGGGATCACATCGAATACGGAGATTACCCGGATGCCCTGAACCGGCTGTGGGAGTGCGGAATCTCGGGCCGGGCGGGGGATGTCATCGCCTCCGCGACGCAGGGCCACACCTTCGGAGAGGTATCGGGCGGCTACCACGAGGCGAGCGATCACGGCGCGCTCTTCCACGAAGACTCGCTGGTCTTCTCGATAGGCGTCGGGGTTCCGGCCCCGAGGCGCATCACCGATGTAACACCGACCATCCTCGCTTACTTCGACACAGACACCGCAAATGAGGCAGACGACGTAGACGAAAGAAAGGTTTAGAGAGACTTGGCAACCGAGAACGGTAGCTCTGGCAGAAACGGCTCGAACGCAAAAGCCAACGCAAAAGCGAACGCGTCGGGCGAGAACGAAGGTATTGCCCCGAAGTACCGCAGGTCGTTCGGGTGTGTTACCTGGATCTATATGGCGACGCTGGCTTTCCTGGCGGTCATCTCCATCCTCCTGATGCCGCTGTGGTTCTTCGGAGACTGGAACGTGTTCTCGCTCCTCGAAGGTCCGACGCTAGCCGCCTGTATCCTGTTCCTGCCCGCGCTCATCGGAGCGGCGGTGCTCGGCGCGAGAACGTACCGTTCGGAGAAGAAATTCGCCACGAGAAACGGGACGTACATCGGGACGATCATCGGCTGGCTCGGCTACGCCTTCATCGTCTACCTCGAAGTGATCCAGACCGGCGGCGGATTCCTCGCGAATCTGTATCTACCGCTCGCTACCGTCTCATCGGCCCTCATCCTCTACGCTCTCTTCTCCCCGGAGACCGAGAAAGGACGAAAGGCCGTCATGGTCGCTGCGATACTCGCCCTGATCGGCGGGGTTCTCTTGCTGGTTCTGGACGGCACGGGCCTCGTCATCATCGGGGCGATAGTCTCAGCTGTCGCCGGGGCCGCCGGTGGCTGGACGGCGGGGTTCGGCTACGCTCGCGCCGGAGGGGCCGAGATGCTCCCGCCCGGAGCCACCGAAAAGCCGCGCGCCCGTCGCGCTGGAAGGGGGTGATTCACGTAAGATGCCCACATTGTGACACGGGTGTGAGGATCGAGCAGACTACTCGGAAGCTGCAACCGTCCTTCCTCACAGTGCAAAAGCTAGTGCTGCTCTCAGCCGCAGACTTTTACAGAAGATACTTCGAGAAGAATTAGGACTTGAGCGTAGAAATCTCGTGAGTGAAATTGAAGCGTTCATAGAGATGGACAACGTACCCCCGTTTCTTTCTGATGCTGTTGATGCTGTTAGAAACATAGGTAATTTCGCTGCACATCCCCTAAAAGACACGAACACTGGTGAAATTGTCGATGTTGAGCTTGGGGAAGCGGAGTGGCTGCTTGACGTACTGGATGCACTCTTTGATTTTGTGTTCGTGCAGCCAAAAAGACTGAAAGAGCGCAGAGGCAAGCTGAATGAAAAGCTGAAGTCGATTGGCAAGCCCCCAATGAAGTCATCCTAAAGAGGAATTCTACCTCTGCGCGGTATAATCTGCCTGTGCCAAAAGGTTCCTATCCCGACCGTTCTCACCTCCCGACCTCGCCCGGCGTGTACATCTTCCGGGACGCCGATGAGAAGGTGATCTACGTCGGAAAAGCCAAGAACCTCCGCTCCCGCGTCGCCAACTATTTCACCAGATCCGGCGACGGCAGGCCGAAGATCGCCGAACTCCGTGAGCGCGTCGAGGATATAGATTTCATCTCCACGAAGAGCGAGACGGAAGCCCTCGTCCTCGAAGCGAACCTTATAAAACGCCACCGGCCGCGCTTCAACGCTTCTTTGCGAGACGATAAATCGTACCCGTACATCGTGGTGACTACGGGCGACGAGTATCCTCGGGTGTTCTCCTCGCGGGGTAACCGCGACCCGCGCCACCGCTACTTCGGGCCGTTCCCGTCAGCGGGGTCGGTCCATGCGACGCTCGATGTGCTGAACAAGACGTTCCCGTTTCGCAAATGCCGGGGGCCGGAGCCGGGCCGCAGGAGCGGCGTTCCGTGCCTGAACTATCACATCGGGCGTTCGGTCGCGCCGTGCATCGGGGCGGTCACGAAAGAGGAGTACGACGGCATCATCCGGGAGGTTATCGCGTTTCTGGAGGGGCGGGTTGATGGCCTGATCCGTGACCGCGAGGCGAAGATGAAGACCGCCGCGAAAGATCTGGACTTCGAGCGGGCCGCGAAGCTCCGCGACGAACTTGCGGCCCTTCAAACGGTGCGCGAACGGCAGCAGGCGACCATAGCTTCGGAGGAATCGTTCGACGCCTTCGGGGCGTATGTCGAGGGCGAGACGGCCTGCGTGCAGGTCTTTGCGGTGCGCGACGGTCAGGTTACGGGCCGGGATTCTTTCCTGCTCGACAACTACGGCGAGGTCAGGGCCGAGGCCGTCGCCCTCTCATTTATCCCGCAGTACTACGACACGGCCCGCGTTCCCCGTGAAGTCCTCGTCACCTCGATGGACGAGGAAGCGTTGGCTCCGATCTCCGAGCATCTGACCGAAGTGCGCGGGACGAAGGTGGACGTGCGCCGTCCGCAGCGCGGCGACAAGCGGCGCATCATGGAGCTCGCCCAGAGGAACGCCGAGATGAGCCTGGAGCATGAACGGACGCTCGAAGAGGCGCGACGAAACCAGGTCGCCTCGACGCTGGACAACTTGCAGGAGGAACTCGCGCTGTCGAAGCTGCCCCTGCGGATAGAGTGCTACGACATCTCGAACACGATGGGGACGAACTCCGTTGCGTCTATGGTCGTATTTCAGGGTGGGCGACCGGCGAAGAGCGAGTACCGGAAGTTCAGGATCAAGACCGTCGAAGGGGCAGACGACTTCGCGAGCATGGCAGAGGTGATCCGCCGCCGCCTGGAACGCCTCAACGAAGGCGACGAGAAGTTCATGCCCGCCCCGGACCTCCTCGTCCTTGACGGTGGGAAGGGGCAACTCTCAGCGGTCATCCCGATTATGGCCGAGCTGGACCCGGACGGGGAGATTCCGCTCCGCTCTCTGGCGAAACGGGACGAGGAGGTCTTCGAGCCGGGAAAGCCCGAGCCTGTCATCCTGGAGCGGAACTCCCCGGAGCTTCGGCTGCTCCAGCGGGTGCGCGACGAGGCCCACCGCTTCGCGAATACTTACCACAAGAACGTGCGTGGCAAGGCGATGACGGCCTCGGTGCTGGACGAGTTGCCCGGCGTCGGCCCGGCGAGGAAGAAGAAGATCCTTGACCATTTCGGAACCCCGGACGCCTTCATGAACGCCTCCGTCGAGGAGCTGGAAGAAGTCCTCCCCGGAAGGGTCGCAAGGCAGGTCCACGCCCGCATCCACCGCTAGGCCGGACCGAAGGACCAAATGGCTACCGCCGACGAGCGTGCCTGACGAAGGCCGGGTCTGATGGCCGGAGGGATAGAAAGCCGGGCGTTACAGCAGGTTTAAATATACGCTCTGTCGGTTGCAGTCTGTATTTTACGGTGCTAACCTCGCGTTGAGCGATGTCTGGCAAGGCATTATCTTCCTATCCAAGTCTGAGAGCGTGCGGGATGAGCGATGGATCACCACAGGCCGTCGAGGCGAAACGAAGCCGCGAGCGCAACCTAGTCATCATAACCGGGCTCTCCGGGGCCGGAAAATCCAACGCGCTGCACGCATTCGAGGACGCGGGATATTTCTGCATAGACAACCTCCCGCCGCGCATGGTCTCGACGGTTCTCGAAACCTCCGACGCCGAACAGGGTCCCGAGGGGATAGTCGTCGTGATGGACATTCGCGGCAGGCGCTACTTCGGCGACGAACTCGAAGAGAGCCTCCAATTCCTCGGCAAGGACAGCGGCTGGGAGCGGAAGATCATCTTCATAGACTCCGACGACCCGACCCTAGTCCGGCGCTACAAGGAGAGCCGCCGCCCACACCCGAACGCGAGAGACGGCGACGTGCTCGGGGCGATACGCTCCGAACGCCGCGACCTCGCCGGACTCCGCGAACAGGCCGACCTCGTCGTCGACACCTCCGGCTACACCGCCGCCGACGCCCGGTTGCGCTTCAAGAAGCTGGCGGAATCCTTGACCTCAAAGCTCACAGTCAGCATCTTCTCATTCGGCTTCAAGCACGGCGCCCCCCTCGACGCGGACATGGTCCTCGATGCGCGATTCCTGACGAACCCGCACTACGACCCGGAACTCAGGCCGCTCACCGGACACGACGAGCGCGTCAGAAACGCCGTCCTCGGTCAGCCCGACGGCGAGGAGTTCGTTCAGAAGTCCTGCGACCTCCTTAGCTTCCTGCTCCCGCGCTACGCTAGCGAAGGGAAGACCTATTTCACGCTCGGCATCGGCTGCACGGGCGGCAGACACCGCTCCATAGCAATCACCGAGGAACTGGCCCGCTGCCTCCGAAACTCGAACCCGGAGGCTGAAATCTTCATCCGTCACCGCGACCTCGACCGCGCCTGAGCCCGCAAACATGTAACGTTGACCCTCAAACTGAGGTAGGGTGTAACCTTGCTATAGAGGTTAACTGTATTTCGGTCTCTGTCTGGGGTGCGGGTGGTGCTTAAATCGTTCGGTTACGAGGAAAGATGGACCGTATAGAAGAGTAGGTTTCGCAGGATTATCCGAGGAGAAGGTTCGTATGGGCATGTTGGTCGAGGGCAGGTGGGAGACCGGGGCGTTTCCGAAGGACGCCGAGGGACGTTTCGTGCGGCAGAAGACGACGTTTCGCGACGGGGTGACGGCGGATGGTTCGAGCGGTCATCCGGCGGAGGCCGGGAGGTATCACCTGTACATCGCGTGGGCGTGTCCGTGGGCGCACCGGACGGCGATCATGCGAAAGATAAAGGGCCTCGAGGATGCGATCTCCCTTTCGAGCGTCGAGCCGTTCATGGGCGAGGATGGTTGGACTTTCTCGGCGGACGGGGAGTTCTCGGACCCGCTATTCAGCGAGGGGCATCTGCGAGATATATACGCGAAGGCCGCCCCGGACGTAACGGGGCGCGTTACGACGCCTGTTCTGTGGGACAAGGAGACGGGGGAGATCGTCAACAACGAGTCCCGGGAGATCATCCGCATGCTCGACCACGAGTTCATCGGCGTCGCCAACGACGAAGACTTCTGTCCGTCGGATCTGGAGCCCGACGTGGAGCGGGCGCTCGATGAGATCTACGAACCGATAAACAACGGCGTCTACCGCTCCGGCTTCGCCACCACGCAGGCCGCTTACGAAGACGCCGTCACGGACGTTTTCGACGCGCTGGACAAGTGGGAGGACGTGCTCAACGAGCAGCGCTACCTCGCGGGCGACCGGATCACCGAAGCCGACTGGGCGATGTTCGCGACGCTCGTTAGGTTCGACGCGGTGTATCACGGTCACTTTAAGTGCAACATCCGGCGCATCGTGGATTATCCGAACCTGTGGGGGTATCTCAGGGAGCTTTATCAGTACCCCGGAGTCGCGGAGACGGTGAGGCTGGACCAGATCAAAACCCACTACTACTCCTCGCACGAGACCGTCAACCCGACGCGAATAGTCCCGCTCGGGCCGGACATAGACTTCACCACGCCGTACGGACGGGAGGGGATTTAGGTTGAGCGAACAGCGACCGCCCGTTCCGCCATTCACCGAGGAGACGGCTAAACAAAAAGTCCAGGCCGCCGAGGATGCGTGGAACACGTGCGACCCCGAAAAAGTCTCGATGGCGTACACCGAAGACTCCGAGTGGCGCAACCGCGACGAATTCTTCACCGGGCGCGAGGCCATCCGCGACTTCCTCACGCGCAAATGGGATCGCGAACGCGACTACAAGCTGAAAAAGCACCTCTGGGCATTCCACGAGAACCGCGTCTCGGTTTGCTTCGAGTACGAGAGCCGCGACCCGGACGGCAGATGGTGGCGGTCGCAC
>JBPCNU010000232.1:0-6943 GCA_051000975.1 Rubrobacter sp. | reverse complement strand
GTTCCGGTCCACGAGACGGAGGCCGCGAACGACCCGAAGACCCCGGTCTCGGAGGGTGACCTCGCCGGTATGTTCTCAGGGTTTGGGGAGGCCGGCGTCGTCGGCACGGAGACCCTGGAAGACACGGGCGCGGTGCGGGGAATTCTGAGCCGGTGCGACCTCGTGATCGCGGACGCCACTGAAGACGAGCACCTGGCGCGGCTGGTGGAGGCGGTGGAGAGACCGTCCGAGTACCTCTGGGTCGGGGCCGCCGGGCTGGCTGGCGCGCTCTGCGACTCGCTCGGGGACCGGGTTCGGGGGAGCGTTCGCGGCCCGTCCCGAAAGCCGGAGGACGTTATCCGCAACGGCAGGCCCGGGCTGGTGGTCATCGGGAGCCTCAGCGGGGTTTCTCGGGGGCAACTGGGTTTCCTCGAAGGGCGAAAGGACGTCCGGTGCGTGCCGCTGACGGACGTACGGACGACGCTGCGGGCGGCGAGAGGATCGCTCGAAGCGGGTAAGAACACGGTGCTGCATTCCTCGCAGGAGACGGGGAAGCTCTCGCCGGCGGGGGTGGCGGGGATGCTCTCGGAGGTCGTCGCGGGCCTGAGCGACGCGGACGCCTTCGGAGGGCTCGTCCTGACGGGCGGAGACACCGCGGTCGCGGTCGGGCGGCGGCTCGGCGGCCGGGGCGTGCGGCTCGTGGAGGAGGTGGAGCCGGGGGTTCCGGCGGGGATTCTCGTCGGTCCGAAGCCGTACTCCGTCGTCACGAAGGCCGGGGGTTTCGGGGGGCCGGAGACGCTGTCGAACGCCCTTGACAGGTTGTCGGGTGGAGTCGGAAAGGGAGTAGCATGAGCCATGAGAGCATCGCGGTAACGGGGATAACCATGGGTGACCCGGCGGGGATAGGGCCGGAGATCGTCGCGAAGTCGTTCGCCGGGGAGAACTTCGCGAGCAGGTACCGGGCCGTCGTGATCGGGGACGAAGCCCTGCTCGCGCGGGCGATCCGGCTGCTCGACCTGCCGCTTCGCCTGAACGCTATAACCTCCCCGGATCAGGCGAGGTTCGAGGCCGGGGTCGTGGATCTCATACCGACGAGCGACCTGCCGGACGATCTCTCGTTCGGCGAGCTCGACGCCCGGTGCGGCAGGGCCGCCTCCGACTACGTGGAGCGGGCCACGAAACTGGCCGCGGGCGGGGCTCTGGACGCCGTCTGCACTGCTCCGCTGAACAAGGAAGCCCTGCACCTGGCGGGGATAAAATACCCCGGACACACGGAGATATTGGCCGGTCTGACGGGGACGAAAGACTACGCGATGATGCTCGTCGCGCCGGGCTTGCGGGTCATACACGTCAGCACCCACGTCTCGCTCGGGGAGGCGATAGGCCGGGCCACGACGGAGCGGGAGACGACGGTCATCCGGCTCGCCAACGATACGATGAAGCGGATCGGGATAGAGGAGCCGAGGATCGCGGTCGCCGGTATCAACCCCCACGCCGGGGAGAACGGCCTCTTCGGGCGCGAGGAACTGGAGGAGATACTCCCGGCCATAAACGCGGCGAAGGACGAGGGCGTGAAGGTCAGCGGGCCGTGGTCGGCGGACACGGTCTTCGTCGCGGCAAGGAGGGGCGACTTCGACATCGTTGTCGTGCAGTACCACGACCAGGGCCACATCCCGATCAAACTCCTCGGCTTCGAGAGCGGCGTGAACGTGACGGTCGGCCTGCCGTTCTTCAGGACGAGCGTGGACCACGGGACGGCCTTCGACATCGCCGGCAAGGGCGTCGCCGACCACGCGAGCCTCCTCGCCGCCCTCGACCTCGCCAGCGAACTCGCGAACGCCTAGCGGATGGAGACAGAGCCTGTGCAGGTTACGAGGGAGATGACGATGGATAAGAACGGTTTGCCGAAGGTACTAAAGGTCAGGCAGCACTTCCCGCGCCCGAGGGTGGAGGACCTCAGGGCCGAGATTTTGAAACAGTGCGCCGAAGACCGCATCTCCGGCCTCGTAGAGCCGGGCATGAGCGTCGCCGTTACGGTCGGCAGCCGGGGCATAAGCGGCATAGACGTGATGGTCCGGTCGCTCGTCGCGGCGCTGAAGGAGGCTGGCGCGAAGCCGTTCATCGTACCGGCGATGGGGAGCCACGGCGGGGCGACCGCCGAGGGGCAGGAGGAGTTGCTCTCTGACTACGGTGTTACGGAGGAGTCGTGCGGCGCGCCGGTCCGGTCCTCGATGGACGTGGTGGAGCTAAGCACTTCCCAGAGCGGCGTCACCGTCTACATGGACCGGCTCGCTTCGGAGGCCGACGGGGTGGTGCTGATGGGGAGGATCAAACCCCACACCGACTTCCACGGCGAGGTGGAGAGCGGCCTCATGAAGATGTCGGCCATCGGCCTCGGCAAGCATGCGCAAGCCCTCGCGCTCCACGCGCACGGGGTAAAGGGCATCCGGGACTACATGATCGAGGTCGGGGAGGAAGTCCTCGCCTCGGGCAAAATCCTCTTCGGCGTCGCGGTCGTCGAGAACGCCTACGAGGAGACGGCGGTCATCGAGGCGATCCCGGCCGCTGAGATCCGCTCCCGAGAACCGGAGCTTCTGAAGGTGGCGACCGAACTCCTCCCGAAGCTCCCCGTGGACGACCTCGACATCCTCTTCGTGGATACGCTCGGCAAGGACTTCAGCGGGACGGGGATGGACACAAACGTTATCGGACGCTTCAGGATACCCGGCGAGGATGAACCGGAATCTCCGAACGTGAAGTACGTCATCGTAGGAGATATAAGCGACCATTCGCGGGGCAACGCCCTCGGTGTGGGGCTCGCGGATTTCACCACGACGAGGCTCGTCGCGAAGATAGACCACCAGAAGACGCGGGAGAACGTCCTCACGAGCACCTTCGTGGAGCGGGCGAAGATACCTCTCGCCTTCGAGAGCGACCGGGAGGCCATCCTCGCCGCCGTGCGCTGCACCTGGGGCGTCTCGGCCGACGAGTTGCGTTTCGCGCACATCCCGAACACGCTGGACCTTGGAAGCATCCACGTCTCGGAGAACCTGGCCAGTGAACTGTCTTCGGAACGGGTCAGCATCGAGGGCGAGGCGCGCGAGCTTGCCTTCGACGAGTCCGGCAACCTCACGGCGTTCGGGGATAGACATACGGTGGCGTAGCGCGGTTCGTTCACCTTCACAGGTTTCTCGCAGGCTTTTCGTAGGCTTCGGTCGGGTGGTCGGGCTGTAGAATCTCGCGCATGGCGGGGGAAAATCATACCGGGCCCTTCGGCGTCCTTGGTTGGCTCGTCAGCCGGAGCAGCGTCGTGGTGGTCGTCTTCTGGGTCGCCGTCGCCCTGCTCGCCTACCTCTACCTCCCGCCTCTCGACGACCGCGTAACGGGCGACCTCTCCGACCTCGTCGCCGAACCCGAGGACTTCGTCTCCGGCTCGGCCGGGAACCTGCCCTCCGGTGGAGGCGGCGCCGGAACGGCTCCGGACGCCGTCCCGTCAGACCCGACTCTCCCCAACGACGGCAGCGGCGGCTCGTCGCCCTCTGATGACCCGACTTCCGGTAACGTTCCGGTGGCCCCTTCGGTCTCCGGTGCTTCGGAGAACGGGGGCGTTCCGACCGGGGATCCGAGCGCGGGCGACGGGATGCTCTCTGGGGTCGTCGAGGCACCGGCCATGCTCGTCTTCTCGGACCCCGCTGGGCTGGACGCCGGAGACTTCGCGGAGATCAGAGAGAGGCTGGGGCGGTTCGAAGGGGCGGAGAGACCGTACCGGCTCGTGAGCGCGGTCCCCATGCCGCTCGGAGGACTCGAGGCGGCCGGGGACGGCGCGACGGCGGGGAGACAGACCTCGCTCCCGGTGCTGCTCTTCTTCGAGCCGGGCATCAGCCCCACCGGTATCGGCACGGGTACTACAAAGGCGCGGGAACTCGCCTCCGAGGGCGGGGGATCGTCCGACGGTTCATCCATAACGGTGACTTCGACCGGGACAGCCCCGGCCCAGAACGACAGCGCGGACGCTATAGAAGAGAGTTTGCCCGTCGTGACCGTTGCGACGCTCTCGGCTATCTTTCTCATACTCGCCTTCACGTACCGCTCCGTCGTGACCCCGTTCATCCCGCTCGCGAGCGTCGGCCTCTCGGCCTTCCTGACTTTGAGGCTCATCGCCTACCTCGCCGCCGTATTCGGAGTCAGGATTCCGTCTCAGGTGGAGCCCGTGATCCTGGTCCTCCTCTTCGGGGTCGGGACGGACTACGCGCTCTTCCTGCTCTCACGGACGAGGCGTTCGCTCGCCGCGGGGAATACTCGGCTGGACGCGGCGCAGGAGGGGCTGGCCCGGACCGGACCGGTCGTGCTCTCGTCGGCGGCGGTGCTGGTCGCGGCCTTCATGGTGCTGTCCGGGGCCGAGCTCGAGGTCTACCGCGCCCTCGGTCCCGGCCTCGCCCTGGCCCTCTGCGTCGTGACCCTCGTGACCGTTACGCTCGT
Organism: Rubrobacter sp.; assembly: GCA_051000975.1. Classification (GTDB taxonomy): domain Bacteria; phylum Actinomycetota; class Rubrobacteria; order Rubrobacterales; family Rubrobacteraceae; genus Rubrobacter. The sequence goes on along the minus strand of JBPCNU010000232.1, from coordinate 2,485 downwards.
TCCGGCCCTGCTTGCGATCTCCGGTCGGCTGGCCTTCGGAGGATCGCTCACGCGGCTTCGTCGGAACGAGGTTCGTACCCGACGCCGGGACGAGCCTCACAACGGAGTGGAGGTACCTTCCACGCGGCGGGCCGGGCTTCTGGAGCGTCGTCCGGCGCTGGTGGCGGGGGTTATCCTGTCGGCGCTAGCGGTCGCCTCACTCGGGGTGCTCGGGTTACGGGTCGGCTTCGATCAGGTCGGCGCGCTCCCGGAGGACGCCCCGTCCGCTCTGGGATACGAAGCCCTCTCGGACTCGGCTCCGGCGGGAATACTCTCCCCCGTGAACGTCATCGTCGGGGGCGATGGCCTCGCTTCGCTCTCCCCGGACGAACGCTCGTACCGGCTGGAGCGGCTGCAGAGCGAGATATGGGCCACGGGCGGGTACGCGGCGGTCGTCGGTCCCGGTGATTCGGGGCTGCTGCCGGGCGTCGAGTTCCTTGCTGAGGGCGGGTCTTCGGCCCGCTTCGTCCTCGTCTCCTACGACTCGCCCTACTCCCCCACCTCTCTGGATCAGATCCGGGACCTCAGAGAGCGTATGCCGGAGATCCTCGACCGTTCCGGTCTCGATGGTCTGGAGGTTCGGTACGGCGGTCAGGCGGTGCTCGCCGCCGAGGCGCGCACCGTCTCCGACACGGACCTCGAACGTCTTGCGCCGCTCGTCTTCGGCGTCGCCTTCGTCGTGCTCGCCCTTTTATTGCGTACCCCGGTAGCCCCAGTCTACCTGCTCCTCTCGACCGCCCTCGGGTTCGCCGCGACCCTCGGGGTGGCGACGGTCTTCTTCCAGGGTATTCTGGGCGAGGCGGGGGTCGTCTACTACGTGCCTTTCGCCCTGTTCCTGCTGCTCGTCGCACTCGGGAGCGACTACAACATCTTCATCATGTCGGCCATCCGGGAGGAGGCCCGACGCAAGCCTTTGAAGGAGGCCGTCGCGGACGCCCTGTCCGATACGGGGCGCACCATAAGCGCGGCGGGTCTTGCCCTCTCGGCCTCCTTCGCGCTGCTCGCCCTTATTCCACTACAGGACTTTCGGCAGATCGGCCTCACCGTCGCGGCGGGCATCCTGCTCGACACCTTCGTCATCCGCCCGCTCCTCGTCCCCGCGCTCGTCCTGATCCTCGGCAAACCAGGCTTCTGGCCCGCGAAGGTCCGGGACGAGTAGCTGCTTGTTCCGGTTACGTGTTCCAGTCGTCTCCTCGGGCCTCCTCGAAGGCTCTGGCGAGGGCGGCGTACCCGGCGTCGGTCGGGTGTATGTCCCCCGGGTACTGTGAATAGCGGGCGTACTCGTCCTCGTTGCCGACGAAGACCTGGTCTCCGGCGGCCACGCTCGCGCCCTTCCGTTCCGCCACCGTCCGTATCTCGTCGTTGATGCGTTCCGTCCAGATATCCGTGAAGCTGCCCGGCGCGGGGTTGTAGAGGGCGAGGACGGTGATGCGGGGTGGCGGCTCCGAGGCTTCGGAGAAGGCGCCGAGGATGTAGTCGAGGTTCTGCGAGTAGGCGGCGAGCGCGCGTGCCCGGCTCGACCCTTCGGCCTGAAGAAGGTCGTTGCCGCCGAGAGAGAGCGTTACGGAGGCTCCGGGGTTGCGACGCACCGCCTGAACCGAGTCTTCTAGCTGGGAGGGTCCATTCGGGTAGTCGTCGCCGATAAAGGAGGCGCTCGTCTCTCCGGGGATTCCGAGTTGGATCAGGCGCACCTCGCCGCCGCTCTCTCGGGAGAGGGCGTCTCGGTAGAGCGGCGCGTAGCCCAGCTCCGTCGGGTCCGAGGAACCCACCCCGACGGCGAGCGAATCACCGAGCGAGATATAGACGCTCTCCTCCTCGTCCTGCGGAACCTGCGACGAGGAGCAGGACATCAGCAAGAGCACGGTCAGGACGGCCCCGAGGAGCGGGATCAGGGCACGTTTTCGAGGTCCGGTCCACACGCCGCGAGTCTAGCATCGGCCCGGCGGCTCAGGGTTTGTCCCGACACCGCGCCGGGATGGTAGTTTCTGGTCGTGAACGGGGTCAGGGATCAGGGTCTTCTTTGCTTGCTCGGCGTCTCGCTCGCGCTCGCGGCCCTGGCGTTCTTAGCTGGAACCCCGGCCCAAGCGCAGGCTCTTGGCGAGAGGCCCGTGAACCTTGCCCACCGGGGAGCCTCGGCCTCGGCCCCGGAGAACACCTTCGCCGCCTTCGACCGGGCAATCTCGGACGGCGCCGACGCGCTGGAGATAGACGTTCGGCTGAGCGCGGACGGTCGGTTGCTCGTCATCCACGACGAGACCGTAGACCGGACGACCGATGGATCGAGCGAGGTCGGTTCGCTCTCTCTGGATGAGATCTCGGGCCTCGATGCCGGATACCGTTTCGCGCCCGATGACGGGCATCCCTACCGGGACCGGGGGCTCAGCGTCCCCACGCTCGCGGAGACGCTCGGGCGCTACCCGGAAGTCCCGTTCAACATCGAGATCAA
>JBPCNU010000231.1:0-5562 GCA_051000975.1 Rubrobacter sp. | reverse complement strand
GCTTGAACCTTACTGGAAAGAACCCGCCCTTTTGAAGAGGCTCACGGGTTATTCGTGGTGGGTCGAAGCCGTCGAGGGCTTATGACATCAGTGTCCTTGATCGGTATTAGGTGAATTGACAAAATAGTTGTCAATATGATAAAACATGAGTTATGGAGGAGATCGGGAACATTGCGGACGTAGAGCGGATGCTAGCGGAGGTCGGGGGTAAGGTGCGTCGGGCGCGGGGTGAGCGTGGGATGACGCTGGAGGGTCTCTCGGGGGCGAGCGGGGTGTCGGTGGCGCATCTGTCGCGGCTTGAGTCGGGTGCACGGCAGCCGTCGCTGGCGACATTGTTGAATGTTGCGGCGGGGCTTAGGGTTTCTATCTCCGAACTCGTCGAGGAGAGGCCGAGGCCGGGAATCGTGGTTCGGGGCGATGCTCCGTTTCACGAGATGAACGGCTCGCGGGTCCAGAGCCTCACGCCGGAGGCCGGGCCTGCGGGGCTTTCGGCGGTGCGGGTGGTCTTTCCGGTCGGGTTGAGGCAGGCGGAGCATCGCCGCCCGGACGCGCCGGAGTATCACCGCCACGAGGGGGAGGAATGGCTTTTCGTGGTCTCCGGTCGGCTGCGGCTGACGCTGGGGGAGGAGGTCGTGGATCTCGGAGCGGGGGACGCGGCGTACTTCGACGGGATGCTCCGGCACGCCTTCGAGGTCGTCGGGGGTGAGGAGGTGCATCTGCTCCTGGTGTCGGGGTCGGTCGGGCGGGACCTCTCGAAGCTCCATCACCGGCACGCGGATCACGGGATAGACACATGAACACATCATCGAAGAAGGAGAGAGGCATGGAGGAGAGATACGACGCGGTCATAGTCGGGGCGGGGACGGCGGGGCTTTCGGCCGCGCTCGCGCTCGGGCGTTCGAGGCGGCGGGTGCTCGTGCTGGATGGCGGCGCGCCGAGGAATGTTTTCGCAGGGCACAGTCACAACCTCTTCACGCGAGACGGGGTCGCACCCGACGAACTCCTGCGACTGGGCAGGAAAGACCTCGAAAAGTACGAGACCGTCGAGGTGCGGGAGGGTACAGCGACCGGAGCATCCGGCACGAACGGGGATTTCGAGGCAACGCTCGAAGGCGGGGAGTCGGTGCTGGCGCGGAAGATCCTGATCGCATCCGGCGTGGTGGACGAGATGCCGGAGATGCCGGGCTTTGCGGAGGCGTGGGGGCGGGGGATACACCACTGCCCGTACTGCCACGGGTGGGAGGTCAGGGACAGGCCGCTTGCGGTGTACGGGGGCGGCGACATGCTGATGCACCGCATAACCCTCATCCGCAACCTGAGCCGTGATATCGCAGCCATAACCGATGGAACCGAAATATCGTCAGAAGACGAAAAGAAGCTCGACGCGCTCGGGGTCCCGGTCCATGAAGGGCCGATCTCCCGCATCGGGTCCGATCCGGAGGCCGGGAGGCTGACAAAGATAATCCTCGAAGACGGGACGGAGCTGGAGCGGGAAGCACTCTTCGCCAACCCGCCGCAAAGGCAGCGATCGGAGCTTGCGGAGATGCTCGGGGGTGAGATCGAGTACCTGGAGATGATGCGTTCCTACGGGATCTCCACCGACACTATGTTCGAGACTACCGTAAAGGGAGTCTACGCCGCCGGAGACGCCGGGCGCGCGCTGCAGTCGCTCCCGAACGCCGTCGCGACGGGATCCAACGCCGGAGCCTTCATGAACCACGCGCTCTGCTCCGAAGACCTCGCAGCGGAGATGGTTCCCGCCGGATGAAGTCCGGCGAAGGACTTTGCGCCGGGTACGACCGGGGCATAAGATAGCCAGCATGGATACTTTCCGCACACCCGACGGACGCTTCACCGACATACCGGACTTCCCGTACGAGCCGCGCTACCGTGAGTGGAACGGCCTGCGCCTCGCGCACATAGACGAGGGCGGGGAATCCCGGCCCGCGATCGTGTTACTCCACGGCGAACCGACGTGGTCATACCTCTGGCGCAAGGTGATGCCCCCGCTCCTCGATGCGGGCTACCGGTGCGTCGTCCCGGACCTCCCCGGCTTCGGGCGCTCGGATAAGCCGACCAACCCGGCCTGGTACTCGTACGAGAAGCACGCGGCGGCGGTCGCGGACCTCTTTGAAACGCTGGACCTGAGGGATGTAACGCTCGTTGTGCACGACTGGGGCGGGCCGATAGGCCTACGGGTTGCGACGCTTGAGTGTGCGGAGCGTGTTTCGAGGTTCGTGGTCATGGATACCGGTGTTTTCGACGGGCGGCAGCGCATGACCGACGACTGGCTCCGGTTCAGGGATTTTGTGGAACGGACCCCCGACCTCCCGATAAAACGCCTCGTGCGGGCGGGCTGCCACGGGACGCCGACCGACGAGACGCTCGCCGCCTACGAGGCCCCGTTTCCGACAGAGGAATCGAAGGCCGGAGCGAAGGCGTTCCCCGCTCTTATACCGCTCTTCCCCGGGGAAGAAGGTGCGGATGCCGGAGCTTCGGTGAAAAAGGCGTTGCTCTCCGACGAGCGGCCCGCTCTCGTTCTCTGGGGCGACTCGGACGGGGTGCTCCCGCTGGAATCGGCCGGGCAAGACCTAGCAAAGCTCATGACCGGCTCGGAGTCCCTGACTACGGTCGAGGGAGCCGGGCATTTCCTTCAGGAAGACCGGGGCGAGTTTATCGGGGAGGAGATAACGCGGTGGCTGGCATCCGGGTAGGGGAGCCGGTGTTCCGCGTAGCAATACTGAGCTTCTGGCACGTTCACGCCGCAGACTACGCCGCTGAGGCGGAGGCGCATCCCGAGGCCGAGGTCGTCTGCGTCTGGGATGAAGACCGGGAGCGCGGCAGGGCTGAGGCCAGAAAGCACGGCGTCCCGTTTCACGCTGACCTCGACGAACTCCTGGCGCGCGAAGACGTGGACGGGGTAGTCGTAACCACGCCGACGACCGCTCACCGGGGTGTGATCCCGGCCGCCGCGAACGCCGGGAAGCCCGTGTTTACCGAGAAGGTCATCGCCCCAACCCTGCGTGAAGCCCGCGAGATCGTGTCCGAAGTCGAGGGGGCGGGTATTACCTTCGTCGTCTCGCTGCCGAGGCTGTATACGGGGTACACGAAGGCCATAAAAGAAGCTCTGTCCGGGGGTGTGATCGGGGAGATCGCTTACATGCGCGTCCGCGTCTCCCACGATGGCTCCCTGCCGACGGAGGCGAACCCGCGAGGCTGGCTCCCGGAGCGTTTCTACGACCCGGCGGAGTCTGCGGGCGGTGTAACGGTGGACTTAGGGGCGCACCCGCTCTACCTCACGGCTCACCTGCTCGGAAGGCCGGAAGAGGTGAGCGCGACTTACGGACGCTTCACGGGCCGGGGCGTGGAGGACCACTTCGTAGCCACCCTGCGCTACCCGAACGGAGCCATAGCCGTGGCCGAAGCGTCGTTTCTCGGAAGCAATGTCCCATTCATGATCGAAGCGCAAGGCACCGAAGGAAGCCTTCTCTATGACCCCGAAGGTGGCCTCAGAGCGCGTCGGGGCGGGACTGGATGGAATCAACTCGATGTCCCGCCCGACGGCCCGACCCCTTTCGAGCGGTGGGTGGACCTCGCCTCGAAAGGCGGAACCGACCCGGAGAACGTCTGCGCCGCGCTCGACCTGAGCGCGCTCGCGGAGGCCACCGAGGTCTCTGCGACGGAGGGAAGGTCGGTTCTTCCGGAGTAGCCCGGACAGAAATAAACGGCGCGTACCAGTCAAACCGGTACGCGCCGCCGCTGTCTTGGTAGCTTTAGCCCTTGCGGGACGGGGCCATCGCTTGGACGCCCGTTATTTCGCGCCCGACGATGAGCGACTGGACGATGTCCGTGCCCTCGTAGGTGTAGACGATCTCCATGTCAGCGAGATGCTTGGCGACGTGGTACTCCAGAAGCACGCCGTTGCCGCCGAGGATGTCGCGGGCGTCCGAGCAGATCTGCTTGCACTTCTTTGCGATGGACATCTTGGCGATGGAGGCCTGCCCGCCGGTCATCTTCCCTTCCTCGAAAAGCTCCGCGAGCCGGAAGGCCATAAGCTGGCAGTGGGTAAGCTCCGCGAGCATGTTCGCCAGCTTGTTCTGTATGAGCTGGAAGGTTTCGAGCGGCTTGTTGAAGACCTTGCGATCCTTCGCGTACTGAACCGCCGCCTCGTAAGACGCCATCGCGTGTCCGATGCCCTCCCACGCAACGCCGTAGCGCGTCGCCGTCAAAACTTTCGACGTATCCGCAAACGAGTTCGCCTTCTCGAGCTTGTTCTCCACCGGGATGCGGACGTTCTCGAAGGTAAGCTCCGCCTGATAGACCGCCCTTTTCGCCATCTTGCCGGTCTGAACCTCGGCGGTGAAGCCCTCCGCGCCTTTTTCGAGCAGGAAACCCTTGACCTGCATATCGGACGCATCCCTGGCCCAGACGACTATTACGTCGGAGTACGAACCGCCGCCGATCCACTTCTTTTTGCCGTTCAGCACGTACTCGTCGCCGTCGCGCATGACGTAGCTTTCGAGCATGACGGCGTCGGAGCCGTGATCCGGCTCGGTCAGGGCGAACGCCCCGAGCTTCTCCATCTTCGCCATCGCCGGAAGCCACTTCTGCTTCTGCTCCTCGCTGCCGAGTATGGCGATAGACGCCATCGCAAGCCCCGAGTGAACCCCGAAAGCGGTGTTCAAAGAGCCGTCGCCTCTGGCAAGCTCGACCGCGAGCAGACCCTCCGCCAGTCGGCTCATGCCGGGGCATCCATAGCCCTTTATGCCGCCGCCGGAGATGTTGAGGTCGGCGAACTTCATGAAGAGGTCGAATGGGAACTCGGCCCTGTCCCAGTACTCGCCCATGACGGGGATGACCTCGCGGTCGCAGAACTCCCGGACCTTGTCCCGAATGGCCCGCTCCTCATCCGTTAACTTGTCGTCGAGCAGATAGAAGTCCGTCCCCAGAGAGGTTGATACGTCGGCGATCATGTCTCCTCCTCTTTCCCTTGTCCTTGTTGTTCCTCGTTACCGAAAACCCTAGCACAGCCCCATCCAATACCTCGTAAGCCTGCGGACTTCTTACCCCGCAAACCCGAACGCAAGACCGGAACCGTACTTCCGTTCCTGACTTTCTCTGTGCTATCATACTTGTAGTTGTCAAATTTGACAATATCAGGGAAGGAAAGACTATTTATGGAGAACAGGGAGCGCGGCGGGCGGACTTCGGAGGGTTTGTCGGAGGAGTTCGATTCTTTGCGGCACACTGCCGGGATGCGGGGTTCGACGGATGAATCGAGGTCGCGGTCGGGGGCGAAGAGCCTGGTCGAGATGCTCCGGCGGAGCGTCGAGCGGCGCGGCGGGAACACGGCTTACGGCTGGAAGGTCGACGGTGAGTGGCGGACGCTCTCGTACGTCGGGCTGTGGACGAAGATCAAGAACACGGCGGCGGGCCTCGCGAACCTCGGCATCGGGCGAGGGGATAAGGTCGCGCTCGTATCCACGAACCGCGTGGAGTGGCCGATAGTGGACTTTGCGGCGCAGAGCCTCGGGGCGGTGACGGTCCCGGTGTATCCGACCG